>DASTKM010000159.1:0-20024 GCA_035715885.1 Rubrobacter sp. | reverse complement strand
GACGACGCAAGCGTATCCCACCCCGAGCGGAGTGCATATATGACGCTAGTCAGGACTATGAGGGCGATGACCGTCGACACCGCAGGTATCGTCGGGAGTGTCACCGCGGCGGCGATCACGACGAACATGAACTGGTAAGGGATGCCGCTACCGAACGCGACCTCGAGGCACAGTGCGAGGGCTGCGAGGACAAGAAGGAGCGCGACGTGGAACCGCCGCTCTGAGGGCGACATCTCGCCGCTGCGGAATGGGTAGCGCAGCACGAGCCACAAATAGACCGCGACGTAGGCCACCGTCAAGGCCAGGAACGCGAGAAGTCGGATCGGCGCGAGATCCTTCCCCAGCATGTCGACCACGGATGCGAGGGGGAACACCAACCACATCAGCGCAAAGAGCGGCCACGCCAGGGGGAGCAGGTTGCGCAGCGAGGTGTCGGAGCCCATCTTGGACGTGTTGGCAGATCCTGTCGGTGGCCCCTCGTTCCTCTCCTGTGCCGCCGCTGTCGGGTTCTGTGACACGCTCATCACCTCATGGTCGATGGATCCTGCCGGCGCTGTGACTTCGCTTCCGGGCCTAGTTTGGGTCATATTTCCTCCTCGATTTTACGACGCCGGGACCCGAGCCGAGGTCCCGACGAGCGCTTCGCGCTCATTAGCCTGAGTAACAGCGGAGCAGGGCACCGGCGATGCCGCTGACCAGCAGCCCGGAGAACCGCCCGGCCGGGATGAACCACGCCGCAGGCGCCCTGAAGAAGTACCCACATGCTACTCGTAGCGCAGGGCTTCGGCCGGGTATACCTTCGACGCCTGCCGGGCGGGCAAGTAGGTGGTAAGGAGCGAGGCGGCGTAGCCGAAGATCATTACGAGCAGCAGCGCGCCCCACGGGACGGTGTACTCGAGACCGGGGATATTCTGGCTGATATTGTCTATGAGCGTGCCCGAGAAACCGAGGCCAAGAGCCACCCCCACACCAATGCCGAGCAGGGCGATAAAGGACGACTCGGTCAGGAACACGAGCTGTACCTGCCGCCTCTGAAAGCCTAGAGCGCGCATCATCCCGATCTGCTGGCGTCGCTCGACCACTGAGCGGGCCGCTATGACCCCGAGTGCGGCAATGCCCACTACGAGCCCGAGACTCATGAAACCCCGGAGTAGGAAGAAGACGATCCTCCGCGTCGCGTCATTGTCCCGGATCACCTCGGCTGTAACCTGCGTCTGCAGGCCGTTCTTGGCGAAGTCTTTCTCCAGGGTCTTGGCCGTAATTGCGGCGTCGACTCCGCTACTGAGGTCGAAATAGTATCTCTGAGACGCCACCGGACGGCCAGCCAGTCCTTCGAGCGCACCCTGGGAGGTCACGACGTCCCCCGCAAAGGAGGCCGAGCTTCCGAGGACCCCGATCACGCGCAGGTTTCTCGTCTGGCCCGACTCGGGGTCTTCTATCCGGAGGTAGAGGTCTTCAGGCAGGTTCTTATCGTCGGCATAGAAGCCGGTGAGTCTCACGGGCGGCTCGGCTGAGGAACCGAAGGTGGAGACGTTCCTGGCCGGTGCGAGGCCGCTGGAGATCACCGCGGTGTCCTTCTCGGTTTGTAGGGCCTTCCACACCTCGCGGGCGGAGCCGTAACCTCTGGCGGTCGTCTCGAAGCCGTAGTCGACGCTGTCAGAGTAGCCCCCGTCCACGCCCTGTACGTAGAGCGGCCTCGGGTCTCGGTTTGTGCCCCTCTGCTTGACTTCGAGCGGGAGGTTAGATACCTCCCCCACGGCCCTCACATCGCCACTCTTTATACCGTCCGCCTCCTCGATGGCTGCGGCCAGGTCGGGGATTGGGGAAGCGTAGCTGGCGTCGGCCTGTACTTCGTAGCCGCCGGAAAGCGCCTGCGTATCCTCGAAGGCAGCGCTCATTGCGGCCTGTATGAAGTTCATGGCCGTCAGGGTAAAGACGACCAGCATGAACATCGCCAGCGTCATGCCGGTTCTGAAGAGGCTCTGCGTCGGGTACTTGACAGCTGTTTTGAGAACTGGTGGGAGGCCTTTGGCCCGTCCGAAGATCGCCACGACGATCCACAAGAGCACGTCGGTGTTGAAGATCACGAGCCACACCCCCGCGACGACGATGGCGATACCGGAGACGAAGAACATCTCCGGTCCCTTGGCCATCCCCGCGGGAGCGGTGATCCGGGCCGGGACCAGCCACAGGGCCAGAAGGAGAAGCCCTGAAGCCGTGAAGGCGACACGATCGGGCAGGCCGAGGACACGTGCCAGGAGCGCCGCTCCGATGAGCAGGAGTGAGATCCCGCCCAGGTAGAAGGCCATCGTCTGGGTCGCGAGCCCTTGCCAGAACGCCACGCTCCCCGCGAGTGGCAAGGTGACTGCCACGAGCACTCCCCAGACACTGCGGCCTCTACGGTCGGGTTCGGGGAGGTCGCGGACGGCGCGCACGACGTTCAGGCGGCTCACGCGCCAGGACGAGATCAGCACGACGGCGAAGGTCAGAACCATCCCCATGCAGAAGGCGAGGACGACGTTCTCGGGGCTGCTGGCAAAGGCGATCCGGAAATCCCCTTCCCCGCCGGCGAGTACTCTACCCACAAGGCGAACCATGACCCAGCCCACCCCGACACCGGCAACGCTGCCTATAGCGCTAGCCGCGAGGGCGTAGAGCGCTCCCTCGAAGGCGAAGGTGCGGACGAGATTGGAGCGCTGCATCCCGACGGCGCGTGCCATGCCGAGTTCCCTCTTGCGTTCGGCGGCGAGCATCACGAAGATCAGGAAGATCAAGAGCATGCCCGCTGCCACCGAGAACTGTCCGAAGAGCACGAAGAGGGCGGAGAAGGTCTCTCCCCTCTGGTCGGCCGCTTCTATGGCCTCCTTCTTCACCGGATCCGCCTCCAGAGAGTTCGCCGAAACTACAGGCCGAATCTTGTCGACGGTCTTGCTCGTGTGCTCACCGCCCTCCGTGGCGGGTCCGCCGTGCGTTATAAGGATTTCGTTGACCTTGCCACCCTCGCCGGTGAGTCTCTGCATCTGCGTGAGCGGCATCACCATCGACGTGTCGGAAGCGGGGTTGGCTCCGCTCTCGTAGACGCCGGCGACCGCGAACTCTGGGGGGCGTTCCTTGCTCTTCGCCCCGGCAGGGCGCGTCTCGACCTCCGACCCGGCTGGACGCGCGTCTTCGGTCGACCCTGGAGGACGCTCTCCGCTCTGCGCCCCCGCAGGAGGCATGCGGGCCTCCGGCCCTCTGGGACGTCCTTGCGCCGTCCCGAGGCGCTGTTTGCTTTGCGGCTTCGAGGGGGGTTGGATCAGGGACACCTCGACCCTGTCTCCTACCCCGATGCCAAGCCCCTCTGCTGTCTCTGTCCCGACGTACACCTCGTTCTTCTCGAGATCCCCGAGACCGAGGGGCGTGCCCGACGCAGTTCTGAGGCGGTCGAAGCCCCGCATGGAGTTTGCATCCATACCAAGCACGTCCACCTGTGGCTCGCTGAGATCCGTCTTCGGCGACGTCACGGGCACGCTCTCCTTGGCGAGCGGCGCGACGCCCGCGACGCTCTCGACCTCGGAGAGGTGGCCCCGGATCTTGCCGACGAGTGATTCGTCGAAGTACCTCTCGCGCGTCTCGAGGTCCGGTGCCCCTCCGGCGCCAGGTCCGAACGCAACGCTGCCCGACTCTGGCTGCTCGGCCTTGACTACCACGTCTACCCGCCCGATGTTTTCGAGCGCCTGGGTGCGAAGGGAGTTGGTCAGAGTATTACCGGTGGTGAACGCCGCCGAGAAGAGGAGGGTCGCCAGCATGAGTCCCAGCAAGATCAGGGCGGTCTGCGTTGGGCGGCGCGGTATGTTCCTCACCGCCATCCTGAAGGAGGTCCGGTCGCGCGCGGCAAGGAAGGCGAGGGTCAGAGCCCCCGCCGCGAAGACGCCGGAGAGGATCAGCGTCAGGCGCTCAGCAGGTACACCGAGGAACTCAAACATCGCGCTCCCCCTTGACGGCGGGTTCGTCGCTCTGGATCCTGCCGTCACGCATGGTGACGAGGCGGCTGGCGCGACGAGCAACGGAGATGTCGTGCGTCACCAAAACGAACGTCTGTCCTTTCTCCTGGTTTAGCTTGGCGAGCAGATCCATGATCTCCGCGCTGGTCTCCGAGTCGAGCGCCCCGGTAGGCTCGTCGGCCCATACGATTGACGGTTCGTTGACCAGAGAGCGGGCCACCGTGACCCGCTGCTGCTGGCCGCCACTCATCTCGTTCGGGCGTTTGTTAGCTTGGTCTGCGAGCCCGACCATCTCCAGGGCTGAAAGCGCCCGCCCGCGCGCCTCCTTCGACCTTACTCCGGCGACCAGGAGCGGTAGCTCCACATTCTCGATGCCCGAGAGGACTGGGATGAGGTTGTAGGTCTGGAAGACGAACCCCATCTGCTCCGCTCTGAAACGGGTGCGCCTCCTGTCCGACATCCCGGAGATAGACTCACCGCCCACGAAGACCTCGCCGCTGTCGAACTCGTCGAGACCAGAGAGGCAGTTGAGCAGCGTGGTCTTGCCGCAGCCGGAAGGGCCCATGATCGCTACCATCTCGCTGCGGGGTATGCTCAGGTCCACGCCCCTCAAGGCATGTACCGTTGCACCACCGGCCGCGTAGGTCTTCTCCAGGTCATTGGCCTCGACCATGGCGTCGCCCGCAGACCCCGAACCTACTTCCTCTTTGGCTTCTCCGAATAGCATCTCTACGGTCTCCTTCGCCGAATACTCTATTCGTAAGCAAGTCTATGGTCGATACTCTTTGCTCAGTAGTGAAGGTTGTCGTAATCTCGAGGTTACAGATGTCATAAGATCAGCCTTGACCCTGACCTTGCGTTTGAGTGCAAAGGAGCAGTCGACGTCCCATCGTCCTAACCGCAGTGTCTGGCGCAACGGAGGACACCGCCCTTCTGGAATCTGCACAATTCCTGCAAACTAACGACGAGATCTCTAACCGAGCCGTTATCTCTGATCCGACCTGCCCTGATGACTGCAAGCGAACCCAGCTCCTGGATGTGGTTCGGTTGATACGCAGGCTATAATTGGCTCCAAGGAACATGATTCGTGGGGTTCCGGGGAAGGTGAATGGAGCGGGTTCGGGTGGTTCGGTCCTTTGACGAGGCGGGAGGTGGGGACTCGCCGGACCACACGAGCCATGCGAGCAGAGCACCCGGATCAGGTGTGCTATGCGACACCGGGTGGAGGTACCATCGAGGTCCCGGCTCCTACTTGGGGTGCGCAGTGGGCCGAGACACTGCACCGGAGCGGTTGGAGTAGCCGTGGCGGAAGCCATCGAGGACCTCGGACGGGGCCGTGAGTACTACGCGAGGCGGGCGTGGATGGCTGCCTACGAGTCGCTCTCACGCGCCGATCGGACGGCGCCGCTCGGAGCGGAGGACCTCGAACTGCTCGCAACATCTGCCTTCATGCTCGGCCGCGACGACGAGTGCCTGAGCGGCCTGGAGCGCGCCTATCACGTGTACCTGGACGGTGGTGAAGCGATGCGCGCCGTGCGCTGCGCGTTCTGGGTGGGCATGAACCTTGCACTCCGAGGCGAGATGGGCCGGGCGACGGGCTGGCTCGGCCGCGCTCAGCGGCTGGTCGAACGCGAGGGAAGCGACCGCGTCGAGCGGGGCTATCTGCTGGTGCCGGTCATGTTGCGGCATGAGGCCAGCGGTGACTGGGAGGCCGCTTACGCTACGGCAGCCGATGCTGCCGAGATCGGCGAGCGCTTCGGTGATCAAGACCTGCTCGCGCTCGCCGTGCACGAGCAAGGCCACGCCCTGGTCAAGCAGGGGAGGGTCGAGGAGGGCCTCGGGCTATTTGACGAAGCTATGGTGGCGGTCACCGCGGGGGAGCTGTCGCCCATCGTCACCGGTATGGTCTATTGCAGCGTGATCATGGGCTGTCAGGAAGTGTATGCGCTGCATCGCGCCCAGGAGTGGACCGCCGCCTTGACACAGTGGTGCGAGCAGCAGCCCGAGATGGTGGCCTTCAGCGGCCGGTGCCTGGTGCATCGCGCTGAGATCATGGAACTGCATGGCGCGTGGCGGGAGGCACTGGAAGAGGCGCGGCGGGCTCACCAGCGTAGTGTGCAGGGGAAAAACCAGCCGGCGGCCGCTCAAGCGTTCTACAGGCAAGGGGAGGTCCATCGCCTGCGAGGGGAGTTCTCCGCAGCCGAGGAGGCATACCGGGACGCGAGCCGGTGCGGGTGCGAACCTCAGCCGGGTCTGGCCCTGTTGCGGTTGGCCCAGGGGAACGGCGATGCGGCGTCCGCTGCGATCCGCCGGGTTGTGGGCGAGACGACCGAGCCACTGAAGCGTGCCAGGCTGCTGCCCGCCTACGTCGAGATCATGCTGGCCATGGGCGAAGCCGAGGAGGCACGTAGCGCCTGCCGCGAACTCGAGGAAGTCCTGGCCCAGTACAAGAGCGGAATGCTGAGTGCGATGGTGGCGCACGCCGAGGGAGCAGTGGCCCTGACTCAGGGTGACGCGCGGGCGGCTCTACCAGCGCTGCGTCACGCGTGGCAGGTGTGGCAGGAGCTCGAGGTACCGTACGAGGTCGCACGCGTGCGCGTTCTCCTGGGACAGGCATGCCGCGCGCTGGGCGACGACGACACGGCCGCGTTGGAGCTGGAAGCGGCCCGCGGCGTCTTTGAACAGCTGGGAGCAACGCCGGATCTCACCAAAGTCGACTCACTCACCAGGGACGCCCCGTCCGTCGATGCTCATGGGTTGACGCCGCGTGAGCTGCAAGTGTTGCGCCTGGTCGCCGCTGGCGAGACAAACAAGGCCATCGCCGCCGAGCTGGTCCTTAGCGACAGGACTGTGGACCGGCACGTGAGCAACATCTTCACCAAACTGGGCGTGTCCTCACGCGCCGCGGCCACGGCCTACGCGTACGAGCACCAGCTCGTCTGAGCACCAACTAATCTGAGCAAGCTCTCGTGGGTGGAATTACCCACTCCGCCATTTTACGGAAGTTGGGTGGTTACCCCGATGCGTCGTTCCCTCGCCTCCTCCTATTGTGTGAGTACACCGCAGACGCGAGAGGAGAAAGATGATGTTGATGCCAAACACGAGCAACCCCGGGGTTCTTCCGGAGCCGACCCTGCAGGATGCCATCCCCACTCTCTCCCGCCTTGTGAGGGATCCAGCCTTTCTGGATTCGCACGTCCTGCCTCATCTGGAGGAAGCGGGAAGGGCCGAGGACTGGTACGTGGCCTATCGCCGCGAGGACCCCGACCGCTACTGCTCGCTGCAGATCTTCGTGTGGCCTCCGGGTTCCGCGACCGCCATCCACGACCATTCCTCCTGGGGAGCATTCTGTTGCGTCGTGGGATCCGTCCTGGAAGAGCGCTACGAGCGTGCGGACGACGGCTCCATGCCCGATCATGCGCGCCTGAAGGAGCTCTGGCGGCTCGAGTGGAGAAGGGATGATGGGATCTCGACCGTGCTCCCATATGAGGGGGGCATCCACCGGGTGGGAAACCCGACCGGAGAGCCGGCTATCTCTGTGCATCTTTACGGTCCCCGGCTTGGCGAGATAGACGGACGCGACTACGACCCCTCCCGCGACTACGTCTGCGACCGACTGGAGGATTGATGGAGGCACTCAGCGCAGGTGGAAGCGGGAAACGCTGGCGGGGTCGTTCGACCGATGCCGTCACCATCAAGAGTGGGATGGTCACAGCGTTCGAAGCTGTCGACGCAGACGGACAAGAAAGTCTGGAAGGCGATCTGATCGACTTGATCAATCCTACAACCGTTCGAAAGACGATGGTGGTACAGTCGGACTACGTGGAAGTGGTGGCGACCAGAAAACAAACCACTGTGATCAGAGACCTACTGGCGGCAGGCAATAGTTCACCTTCGTGGAGATGGGATAATATCCCGCTTCCCGAACCTCACGTGGCCGGAATTCTCACAAGCGGAGTGCTGCACCTCACTCGTCTATGGAGACCGTCGATACCTTTGACGGCTGGTGCCGAACACTAGAATATCAGCCTACTCTCATGGAGCTCACCAGTTGAGCTTTGGCACCCACCATCCAGAGGTTGCCGTGCGACTGCTGCACAAGGTCCGAACGTAAGTTATCCGCCTGATTCTCGGCTCTGTGGATGTCCTGGAGAAGGCTCCGTCGGCAGGTCATCGAGGCGTGGAGGTGCCAGCCGGAGGTTCGCTGTATCATGTGAAACGCACACGAAGGAGGAGTCTCGTTTTGACGGAGAAGGCCGAAGTCGGACATCATGCTGTGGGATCAAGCGTTCTTGTGGATCGGTCGTAGGAGGATGACGCGAGAAGAAGATTCACCTCGGATCAGGGGGACCGGTGGCTGCCTCTGCGGCGCCGTCCGATACGAAGTGCGTGGACCGCTATGTCCCGTGGTCGATTGCCACTGCACGATGTGTCGGCGTACCAGTGGCCATTTCGCGGCCTTCACGGCGACGCGCCCGGAAGACCTGGTCCTGATCGAGTCGGGGGGACTACGCTGGTACCGAGCGTCAGCGAAAGCACGACGGGGGTTCTGTGGATATTGCGGATCTAGCCTGTTTTGGGAGCCTGCTTCCGGCGAGCGGGTTTCGATCGCGGCTGGCACGTTGGACCTACCGACGGGGCTCGAGACGGCGGTTCACGTGTTCGTCGAGGATTCGGGCGATTACTACATGATCAGCGACGGTCTGCCTCAGAGAGTAGACGGCAATCATGGCATCATGATTCCCGCCGATTGATCCGAGGGAAGCCGAACATCTCGTAGTGGGGGTCATGAGCCTCCACCAAGCCATCCTCGGCACCCATGGGCGTCATCCAGGATACGTGCCTGACCGACACATAAAGGTAGGGGAGCATTCTCCGATATTCGCGTTGGACTTGGCCTGGTGGCATCATGCTCTCGTAGTGGAAAGGGGTAGGATTCGCCAGAGAAAAGCGGGTTCACGAACGTCGTGGAAGTCAGGTTCGCGGAAGAAGTTCGGAGCTCGCGGGGTGTCGAGGGTGCGCCTGGCTTGGTTGTCCACTACCATCGACGGTAGTGTCCTAAAGGGGAGGTGTGCGGGGATGAACCTGGAGGAGAGCGCCGTCGGCCGTCTGCTGCGCATGGAGGAGGTGATCCCAGCCATGGAGCGGGCGCTGGCCGACTTCTCTAACGGTACGGTGGTGCAACCGGTACGGACGATGCTCCCCGTTGCCGAGCACGGGGGGTTCCTCGGCCTCATGCCCGCCTACACAGGATCAGCTCTGGGTGCGAAGCTAGTAGCCTTCTACCCCCGCAACACCTCCGTACCAACCCACTACGCCACGATCCTCCTCTTCGAACCCGAAACCGGCGAGCCCCTCGTGACCATGGACGGTCGGCTCATCACCGAGGTGCGCACCGCTGCAGTTTCGGCAGTCGCAACAGATCATCTCGCCCGAGCCGACGCTTCGGTGCTGGCGATCATCGGCTCGGGAGTGCAGGCGCGAAGCCACCTTGAGGCGCTGAGGCTGGTGCGCGAGTTTCGGGAGGTCAGGGTGTGGAGCCCGCGACGGGCGGCCGCGTTCGCCGAGGAGCATGGAGTTGATGCCGCAGCCTCGGCGGAGGAGGCGGTGCGGGGGGCCGACGTGGTGGTGACGGCCACCACCTCACCGACGCCGGTGCTATACGGGGAGTGGCTCTCGCCGGGGGCGCACATCAACGCGGTTGGCGCGCCCCGCCCCGACTGGAGGGAGCTCGACGACGAGGTGCTGCGCCGCGCCAAGGTCTACGTGGACTCGCGGGAGGCCGCTATGAAGGAGAGCGGAGACGTGATCGCAGCCAGGGAGGTACTCGCCGAGATCGGCGAGGTGGTCTCTGGAGCGGAGCAAGGTCGCCGATCCTTGGAGGAGGTGACGCTGTTCAAGTCGCTCGGACTGGCGGTGGAGGACGTGGCTACGGCAGAGTTGGTTTACCGCAATGCCCTGGGCGGCGCGTAGCAGCCGTACTCTCGAGGCTATTCACTGAAGTGCCTGGAAGGTAGATTCTCCGAAGTTGGACTTCCGTTTTACGGAGTTCCAAAGAGTTCGTGTGTAGAAAGTCAGCTTGAGTGTCTCCAGAGCATCGGATAGGGTGATCCCGGCGGGTCGTCCGCGAGGCTCTAGAGAGCGCTTCGCGTAAGAAGGGAGGTCTCATGGGGGAGCTCGCGATGTGGCAGCAGCGCGTCGAGGAGTTCGTCCTGGACCAGGTTGGTCTCCCACCTGCCCGGGTGCTGGAGGTTGGTTGCGGGGAGGGAGAGCTGGCTCACGCCCTTGCTCGCGCCGGACACTCCGTGACGGCCATAGATCCTCAGGCGCCCGAAGGTCCCATCTTCCGGCGCGTAGGGATCGAGGAGTTCACAGATCCAGATCCGTTCGACCACGTGGTGGCGAGCCTGTCCCTGCACCACATCGAGAACCTCGGAGGGGCACTGGACAACATAGCTGACATGCTCCGAACGGGAGGGAGCCTGGTCGTGATCGAGTACGCCTGGGATCGGATCGACGAGGCCACAGCAGAGTGGGCCCTCGAGCGCCTTCCGGTCGCCTCCTTGTCAGAGAAGCCTTCGTGGTTGGGGCGCCGCTGCCAGGAGTGGGTGCGTGGGGGCCCAGGAGGAGAGAGGGCTCGCGCGGAATCGTACTTCGCCGAGTGGGCTAGCGAGGAGGGGTTCCACAGCTCCCGGCGGATGCGCGACGAACTCGGGAGCCGCTTCGTAGAACGCTTCTTTGAGTGGGTGCCATACCTCTACCCGGAACTCGGGGAGGACACGGAGGAGGCGGACGAGAGCGCGGCCATAGAGGCGCGAACCATCAACGCTACCGGGTTCCGTTACGTCGGCGCCACCATGCCTGAGACAGAGCGCTCTCTGGCACCCCGGCGTGGATAGGGGGCATGCTCCCGTAGTTCGGCTCGGGCTCAGGGAAAACTTGAGCCAGTTCTCGCTACTGGTTGTTGTCAACGCCTTCGTCGGCGGGATGGTGGGCCTCGAGCGGACCGTGGTCCCCCTGATCGGCTCCCAGCAGTTCGGTCTGGTGCTGAAGTCGGCGATCTTCTCGTTCATCATCTCCTTCGGGGTGGTCAAGGCGTGCTCCAACCTCGTATCGGGCACTCTGGCGGATCGCGTGGGCAGGAAGAAGGTGCTCGTCGCGGGTTGGGTCGTGGGCGTGCCGGTGCCGTTCATGATCGCGCTGGCGCCCTCGTGGGGGTGGATCGTGGCGGCCAACGTACTGCTCGGGGTCAACCAGGGCCTCGCTTGGTCCATGACGGTGCTCATGAAGATAGACCTGGTAGGGCCGCGCGGGAGGGGCCTCGCCGTGGGCCTCAACGAGTTCGCTGGGTATCTCGCTGTGGGACTGACCGCCCTGGCGACCGGCTACCTCGCCTCGGTATACGGCTTGAGGCCAGAGCCGTTCTACCTGGGGATCGGCTACGTGACGCTCGGGCTCCTGATCTCGGTCTTCCTCGTGCGCGACACCACCGAACACGTCAGGGTGGAGATGGAGCAACACCCTCCCGAGAGTGCCCCACTGACCTTCCGCGAAGTTTTCTCCAGGACCTCCTTCAAGGATCGCCACCTGTTCGCCTGCTCCCAGGCTGGGCTGGTCAACAACCTCAACGACGGCATGAGCTGGGGCGTTTTCCCCCTGTTCTTCTCGGCCTTCGGGCTCGGGGTGGAGGCCATCGGTGTGCTCAAGGCCGTCTACCCGGCGGTATGGGGGTGCCTTCAGGTCCTGACCGGGCCCTTGAGCGACCGGTGGGGTCGAAAGGGCTTGATCGTGGCGGGGATGTGGGTGCAGGCTGGGGGATCTTCCTCACCGTGGCGAACAGGAGCTTCGGGTGGTGGTTGTGGGGGAGCATCCTCCTCGGCCTCGGCACGGCGATGGTGTACCCATCCTTGATCGCGGCCGTCTCTGACAACTCGCACCCCTCCTGGCGTGCCCGTTCGTTGAGCGTCTACCGCTTCTGGCGAGACCTCGGCTACGCTGTGGGCGCGCTCTGTGCAGGGATCATCGCTGACACTTTGGGACTTTCGTGGGCCATAGGCTCCGTTGGAGTGATCACCTTCCTCTCGGGGGTGGTGGTAGCCATGTTCTTGGGCGAGAAAGAATGAGCGTGAACCCGCCTATTCCCCCGAGTGCGTGGAAGGTGAATTCTTAGGAACTTCGACTTTAGCGAGGTCTCGGAACTGCGCATAGCCCCGGTCCGTCACAAGGGCCGGTGCCCCAGGCGCTGAGCTCTTGGATAGGTGTGCCCCCGCTTTGGCCGTCGAGCGTTTCGGTGCAAGACACCCGCTTACCTGACCTTACGGTATACAAAGTCAAAGTCGGTCTCCCAGGTGCGGCCGTCCGGCGCCTTCTCCCAGCGGCCGGCTATAGTCTTGCCGTCATCGCTGATCGTCGCGATGAAGCGCTTCGGGAACGGTTCGCCCTCGCGCCAGAGCTTCCACCTCCCGTCTGAGATGCTCATCTCGTAGACGCGGCAGACGCCGCGCTCGTCGGAGTAGAGCTGGAAGTAGGTTCCGTTGGCTGCGTCGCATCCCATGATCGAGATGGAGTCGGGTGCCTCGGGCATCTCCACCGTCGAGCGCTGTACCAGGTGTGCTCCCGAGTCATGCCATTCGATCGTGGCCCGTGCCTCGCCCGGCAATGGCGGCCCGTCCGGCGGCTTGGCCTCGAGGATCCATTCGCCGACCAGCGGCTCGAGCCGCTTCAGCGCCTCCTCTGCGGTTGGCTGGTCCATGGCTTGGTTCCTTCCTCTCGTTGGCGGTTGTGTGAGTAGGCGAATTCTACGACCTTCGTCTTGACGGCTGGACGACCCTCGCTACATCGTCGGTGCTGGCGCCGACAACGGCGTGCTCCTGGGAGCGTTCCTGGAGCTGCTCCTCATCATCGCCAACATCGGCACCGCCGTTGTGCTCTATCCCGTCGTCAAGCGGCAGAACGAAATCCTTGCTCTGGGCTATGTCACGGCTCGTATCGTTGAATGCGCCTTCATCGCTGTGGGCCTCCTCAGCCTCCTTTCGGTCGTGACATTGCGTCAGGAGGCTGCGGGCGCGGATGCCGGCTCGCTCGTCGCGGTCGGCGAGTCGCTCATGGTGCTCCATGACTGGACGTTCGTGCTCGGACCCGGCTTCGTCGTCGGCCTCGGGAACGGGCTGATTCTGGGCTACTTGATGTACCGCTCCGCCCTCGTGCCACGGGCCATGGCCATGCTGGGGCTCATCGGCGGTCCCCTGATCATCGCTTCGGGTGTCGCGGTCCTGTTGGGAGTCATCGAGGCAGGCTCTGTGTGGCAGGCCATCGCGACCATCCCGGAGTTCTTTTGGGAGTTGTCGCTTGGCATCTGAGAGCGGGTTGCCGCAAACAGCAGCGACAGGCCTCAAGTATTGGGCATCGGGATCCCACTAAGAACACTGCTGTATCAGGGGGCCATGCGTTCAGCATAGATAGTTTGTAGGTCTGATTTGAGTTTTGAGAACGGGTGCCGCGAAGACGGTACGAAAGGGAGCACACAACATGGACGAGACGCTCGCCCAAGCACTGCAAAGCCTGGAGATAAGAGGACCCGTCTCCCACGGCCTGTTGCACATGTTTCCGCTACAGGGTGACACCCAAGCGGAGCAGGATATCTCCCTCCTCGAAGGCGCCCTCCAGGCAGGAACGTTGCACATAAAGGAGCCGCACGAAGCCGGCAGCGTACCCGAGCTTCGCGTCGTGAATGAGGGAAGCCTGCGAGTCTTGATCCTGGAGGGAGACAAGCTCATCGGCGCCAAACAGAACCGCGTGGTGAACTCCAGCGTTCTGGTTGCTGCCGGCTCCGATCTCACGTTGCCAGTCTCGTGCATCGAGCGCGGGCGGTGGAGCTACCGTTCGCGGGCGTTCTCCCCAGGGACAGGCAGCCCGCACCTCGCGCTCAGGCGCCTCGAGACGAGGTCCGTGCACGACTCCCTGAGGCGTGGCAGGGGCCACAGGAGCGACCAGGGCGCCGTATGGAAGGAAGTACGTCGTAAGGCCCGCCTCCACGCAGCAGCCTCCCGGTCCCCCCTATCCGAGAGGCTCGACGCTTTCGAGAAGCTCGCACGAGACCTTCCAGAGGGAACCAGCGGTGTAGTCGTCGCGATCGGAGAGCGCCTCGTGCTGCTCGAGGTGCTCGCAGGCCCGCGCACGTTCGCCAGGGTCTTCCGCAAGCTGCTCTCGGGCTACGCATTAGAATCCGTCGGCCTCGATAGACCCTACGGTACTCCCGACCCCCCGGCCGTCAGGAGCTTCATCGAGGCTGCGGCGAAAGCCGCGCACGAAGAACACCAGGCGGTAGGAGTCGGGCGGGATGTGAGGTTCGAAGAAGGCGGGATCTCGGGCTACGCGCTCATCGGTGAGGAAGGCGTGCTACATGCCGCTGCCTTCGGAGGGTAGAGGCTGAGCCCTTGCATGATATATCATGGGGCTAACCTTGCTGAGGTTGGGGACGATAAGGTGTCCTTTGCTTGCCTGAGGGAGGGGCAAGACTTCTGAACAGGAACCAGAAAACGGTCGCACGCCAGCTTACGTTGGTAGCTTACTTGCTATCTAGCGATGTGGCCCGCAACCTCCTATAGCGGAGCTTCGGTAAGTCGACACGAACTTTACACGGCGAGTCATGTCGGAGACGATCGCAGCGTGGCTGGTGGATCGGGGGTTAGTCAGGTCCGGTATAGCCGCACATGCCCATGCGTGGAGAGTTCACCACGGGAAGCAGCATCTCAGACTCTTCACAATCGTGATCCTCTGAGTGAAGCTCGCAATAGAACGGGTTCTGCCGTTCGTAAATGCAGAAGGTACATATCCAGCTTGCCTCTTCACCGCAAACCTCCCACTCCCACACCGGCGCCTCGTTGAGGCTCAATAGACGCACAGGCTCGCTACCGACGCGCCCCTGGCGCTCATCTGCCACACGCAGTTTCAGATCAGTGGAAGTGCCGAAGTCGTAGACGTGCTGGAAACGGCTGCCTTTGCTCAGGATCCCGCCGAGCTTGGCCTTCATGCTGCGTTCGTTGGGATCTGCGAACAACCCGAACTGCTCCATCCTGTAGGCGGAGGGAACCATGTAAGTGTCCTCATCGATGTAGAAAGCACTGAGGTGGCCGCAGCATTCCAGCCATTCTTGCCTCAAGAAGTCGTCTAACACTTCGAGTGTGGCCGTGGCCTTTATCTCCACATCCGTCCAGAAGATAGTAGAGTAGGCGTCCTCGATCCGCAGACGAAAGAGTCGTGCATCATTTCCCCGGGAAGGTTCGTGCTCAGCCAGACAGCTGCTGAGGTGGGCGCGTCATCCCCGCTTATGTAGTGCGCTTGCCACAGAGGGTGCAGATACCGTATGAGGTGAACCGACTCATGCCGGTTATTCTATCGTCTCCAACTGCGCAAGTCTTTGATGCCATGATTTGCGAAGGAAACCGCTTTCAGATCAGATCGTAGCCGAGCTCGGCGGTGATCCTCTCGATGGAGATGAGCAACGGTGCGTCGGAGAGCGGCCTATTAAAGAGTGGCAAGCGCGGGAGCGCTTTCGAGGCCCTCTCGTAGAGGACCACCGCCGGCTCGTTACCGTTCATGCACGAGCCGTAGTACAGGCCCATGAGGTCGGGGTAGGAATCATAGATCGTCTGCGACCAGCGTCGGCATCTGGGCCTCGGCCCCGAGTTGATGTTCGCCGATGCCCCCGCCACGGTCGGCCACTTGCCGCTGAGGTCGAGTAGTGATACGTCCTCCAGCAAGGTAAACGCGGCGAGCCAGGGCTCGTTCCTCCTGGTGTCCACGAGGCGCGTGTCCTGGAAGACCTCGGCGAGGCAAGTGGCGATGGCGTCGTCGCCTGTAGCCGCATAGAGGATGCCGCGATCCTGCGCCCTCTGAGGATCGAGGTGGTGGTCGAAGCGTGCGTTACCTACGGGTCCATAGTGTCTCATCTGGTCCCACGTAGACGGGTACTTCCCGTCCCTGAAGTAAATCCGCCAGAGCTTCGTGCCCGCCTGCAGCGTCGCCACGGCCGGCGGGACGCGTCTCAGCATTGCGACGGACGGAGGCTCCGGCAGCTTGGCCACCCTGATCCTAAAGTTCTTGCGCCAGGTGCGCCAGGACCTCCGGGTCGCCGCCGGAGAGCAGCCAGTACCTCGGGGAGACGGGTCTCGCTTCTTCGTCGAGGTACAGATCGGGGTTGGGCACCATGAACCAGTTTAGGACCGCCACCGGATGCAGGGAGCGGTCCATACGCGTCAACACCTCAGCTATTCCGGGCACCTCATTGCCGCCCTCGAACTGGAAAGCGGGTAACCGGTTCTCCCTTCCCGCCTTCACTCCGTAGAGCGTTCCCTCACCTAGCCTCTGGCGGACACGGCTTTCGCCCACCCCGAGCACCCCGGCGGCCTCCTTCGTGGTGAGGGCCGAAGCGAGCAAGGCTACGTACTTGGCCGCCGTCCTGGCCAGGGGATCTGGCCCCGCTTCCCACGGCGCGAGGTCCAGACCTCCCTCATTCAAAACCGCAATCTCCTCTTCGGTGAACTCCCTGCCGGGATCGGCCACCCACCGGCCCGTCGGCATCTCGGAGATGACGTAGAACACAAAGCGTCGCGCCTCCTCAGCGATGTCCTCAGGACTCCTCCTTATCCCTCGATCCCTGAGTTCCTTGTCCGTAAGCTCCATAGCCCCAACCTCTCCATAATCGTTCTGTTAACGCAAAATTACAATGTTAGCCCACGTTAGTAATGCTACGCTATGCAGAAGATATGTGCAATGCTTTCTGGCATGCAGAGTCTTGCTCGGGCTCGTTGTTTGGTGTTGCACCCTTACAACGGGTTCTCGGAGGGTTCGGCAATCGAAGGAGCAGGTACGTCTCGACTGAGCATCGTCGCTGGCAGAGAAACGAACGGGAGGAGTGATCTAGCGTGACCGCAGAGTTGCAGGTGAGGTACCGCCTGCGAAAGCCCAACGATGGACCCTCGGGTAACTAGCGTGCCTTCAAGTGCCCGTGTCTCCATACCGGACGCCGCAAGACTCGTGGACGCCGTACTCGAGAGGTCCACGGGCAAGCATTCCTCCATACACGGCGAGAGCCACTGGCAGCGGGTCGCCGCTGCGGCCCTCGCCCTCCTTCCCGAGACGCCCGACGCCGACCCGGCACTCGTGTTCCTGTTCGCCCTCTTTCACGACTCCATGAGGCTCAACGATGGCCACGACCCCCTGCACGGCCCGAGAGGGGCGGCTCTGGCTCGGGAGCTGCGCGGCGGGCCGTTCGAGCTCGAGGACGCGGAGATGGACTTGCTAGCGTTCGCTTGCGAAGAACACACCAACGGCGGCGTCAACCCAGACCCGACCGTGGGAGTGTGCTGGGACGCCGATAGGTTGAACCTGTGGCGGGTGGGGATCCAGCCGGACCCTCGGTTCCTCTCGACGCAAGCGGCGAGGAGCGAAGTGCGCATCGCGTGGGCGCGCGACCTGCAGCAGGAGCATCTCGCCTGGAAGGACCTCAACAGGGCATTCGGACTCAGATGATTCGCCGGACCACAGATGAGTCGGGGGACGCCGCTAGATCCCTCCCGGAGGTTCGGACCGGGAGTGACCTTCGAAGAGGGCGTTGGCTTCGGCGTAGGGAAGCGCGTCACCGCCCAGGGAGGAGTACGTGCCACTCCGCAGCAACTCCTGACCGATCCTGCGCGTCAGCCCCATGGCCGCCCTCGCGGGTCCCGAGCCCACGCTGACGCGCCGCACGCCCAGCCTCGCCAACTCGGCGACGGTCGGACTTCCGGGGCCTGCAAGCATGTTCAGGGGGCCCGGTATCTCCCTGACGAGGGCTGCTATGGTGTCCGGGTCCTTGACGCCAGGCACGAAGACACATTCGGCGCCGGCCTCCACATACGCCCTACCCCTCCGAACCGTCTCCGCAAAGCGTTCATCGGGATCCCCGACCTCCCTCCAGTAAACGTCGGTCCTGGCGTTGACCACCAGCGGCACCCCGGCCTCCCGGCCAGCCTCGACGGCCGCCCGAATCCTCTCCGCCTGTTCCTCCAGCTCAACAAGCTCAGAGGCGTCGCCATTACCGAAGGAGCCCACGCCGCCCGGTGGTTCGGTATCCACCGGGTCCTCGAGGTTCAGGCCCACGGCGCCGGCCCGGATCACCGCCAGAGCCGTCTCCGAGGCCGCATCCGGTGTGGCCCCGTAGCCGGCCTCAGCGTCGGCCGTGACCGGAACCGTGACCGCGCCAGCGATACGCGCCGTCGCCTCCGCCATCTCGTCGCGGCCGAGTCCCTCGCCGTCAGGGTAACCGAACGCCCAGGCGATGCCGGCGCTCGTGGTGGCGATCGTAGGAAATCCGCAATCCTCGAGGACCCTCGCGCTCATGCAATCCCAGGCATTGGGCAGCACCAGTAACTCATCCCCGTGGTGCAACCCCCGCAACAGGTCCGCCTTCGCCTTGAGCACATCCAAAATACCGCTCCTTTCCCAGCCTACTGCGCTCCCGATCTTGCACCGCTGCGACTTTGCGTTAATATATCATAGTTCACTGATATATTATTACGAGATGTGAGAGGGTAGTGCAGGATCTCGAAAATGTGGCGCGGATCGCTTGGGCGCTCTCCGACCCGGTGCGGCTGTCCGTGATGCAGATCCTGATGGGCGGGCCTGCGGCGGTGGCGGAGCTGGTATCGGCGACGGGCGCCTCCCAGCCGAACGTCTCCAACCATCTGAGGGTTTTGAGGGAGCAGAGCTTGGTGAGGAGCGAGCGGCGCGGAAGACAGGCCATTTACGAGATACCCAACGCCTCGGTGGCGCAGCTCGTGGAGTCTCTGACCGCGGTGGCGGGCGGTCCCACGGCGCCGGTCTTCGAGACTGGCGCGATGTCCGAGGCGAGGACCTGCTACGATCACCTGGCGGGGAGGTTGGGGGTCGGGATCTACGGGGCGCTGGTGGACGCGGGCGCCATGACGCCGACCAGCGAAGTCCGCGGCGATGTGCTGCTCGGCCCGGCCGCCGAGGAGGTGTTCGGTGAGCTGGGGATAGATCCTGGCGCGGTGGCTGAGAAATCCGGGCGTCGTCGCTTCGCCTTCGCGTGCCCTGACTGGACCGAGCGGTTGCCCCACCTTGGCGGCGCTCTGGGGGCGGCGGTGTGCGAACGGTTCTTCGAGGAGGGTAAGGTACGCCGGCTAGAGGGCACGCGGGCGGTGGCCCTCACGGGTAAGGGAGAACGCACCTTACAGGAGCATCTGGGGTTGCGGATCTCCCGTGTGATCGGTCCCGACCGCCCGGCAGGCGATACTAGGCAAGGAGAGCTGTCTTGAGCGAAGGGACATCGGAGAGCGTCGGCGGAAGGGAAACCCTGCAGGCATGGGTGGCGGCGCTCGTTACGGTGGTCCTCTGGGCCTCGGCGTTTGTCTGACCGATGTACCTTCCAGAATCTTTCTTTTGCACAATCAGTAGTGCATCATCTCGTTGCAAACTCTACATCTTGTCTCAACTGCTGTGGTCATTGCACCCACGGAAGTTGTCCGTTGACCTCTAAGTGATTCCACAAGGAGTAATATGCTCCTAACGGCGTGGATCGAGAGCCGCGAGGAGAGAGCTGAGACTACATCGCTAAACCGGTCTGAGTAGACATTGGCAGGGACTTAGATGAAGCGTGGTGTCGTCCAATAATCAAGAGGGCACTCATGGATCCGCAGCGGGAGAGTCTAAGGCAGCTCCTCAAGGATTACTACACTAAGTACTACGCCGAGCTCAGAAGACAACTGCCGAAGTACGCCGCGGCTTCAGAGCAAGTCCCACCGTTCCTTAGAAGCCACGCACGGATTATCTTCATCTCGGAGTGCGCAGACGGCTACGTGATAACTCACCGGACCAACCCAACGACTGCGGGCGATGCTGCGGAGACTTTTGTGATGATTGCCGACGATTGGGACCGGACTGTAGGAGACGCCACGGGGAAAGACTATGATCCCTACTCGGACTTCGACGAGAGCGAAGCTCCCTTCGCGAGAGAGGTAACGAGTGGGGAGTATGCCGAGC
>DASTKM010000158.1:0-5344 GCA_035715885.1 Rubrobacter sp. | reverse complement strand
GGTCAGGTCTCTGAGCTTCTTGCCACCGAATGCTGGGAGCAGATGCAACCGCGCGATGTCGCGGTAGGTTTCCAAGCTGCGCCTCTTCATGGTATCTCTCACCGCATCGTCGTATTGCGCGAAGAACTCCCTAACCGTTATGTCTGTCGCGGCGAGCGTAGGATAGGATTCCTCGTTGTTCGCTATGGCCCTCGCTAACTTATCAGCGGCCTCCTTGCGGGTGCTTCCGTAAACACTCCGCCTCTTGTCGCCTGCCCAGTACCTCGCTTCCCACCGTCCGTCCGACCTCTCGCGCGGGCGGCTACCCTCTCCGTTGCCGTTCTTCCTCGCCACAAACCACCTCCTGTGGTCTATGGTTCGGTGCGGTAGGGGTCGACCGTTGGGGTCAAAACCCTCCCGAAAGCGCGAAGCCCGCTGTTTCAAGGCCCCCTAGAGGCCAAGGACATCGCCCTCTCACGGCGAAAACCCGGGTTCGAATCCCGGTGGGGTCACTACCAAACCCGCTCTTCGGCGGGCTGATTCTATGCCAGAAAGGGAACCGCACACCCTGCTCCCACCGCCGCGCCAGCAAGCGTCTGGGACAGGGTGTGCGCCTTGAGGGTCACCCGCGACCAGAGTACGAGCGGCAACACGAGGAGGAAGACGAAGCCTAAAGGGCCGAGCAGTAGGGGCCCGGCAGCGGCTGCGTGTCCGGCGACCGTGCAGTGGGCGCTTGCTTTCCAGAGCAGTGTGATCCCGGCGACCCCCGCGCTCGCGAGACCCATCGAAAAGGTCAGCAAAGTGAGGTTTTGTGGGGCCTCGAGCAGTACCAGGGCCGCGAGCAGGGCCACGAAGGCTGCGAGCAGAAACACGGCAGGCGTGAGACGTTCGGCGCGGACGGAGATCCAGAAGTCCCCCACCCGCGAGCGCCGTCGCATAAAGAGCACGTATCCTGCGACGGCCGCCCCAGCGGTCAACTCCACCGCCAGGTAGAGGACGCCCCTGTAGGCACCAGCCTCCGCAAAGGCGGCCAGGGCAAAGAGCGCCGTGAAAATGACGAACGGGTTGAGTGCGTTCGTAAGGGCGTGGGCGAGTTCCTGAGGTCGGATGGTCACGGTGGGTAGGATAGAGTGCTTGCAACCTCCGCGCATATCGACAGTCCGACCCTCGCGCTTTGGTCCGTGGCCATGGGGCACAGGGTGGAGCGAGACCTACTCTAGTACGATGCGCTCTCTAGGAGGCCACCCCTGAGATGATGAGCCAGATCAGAACCGACGCGACGGGTACGAAGCCCACCACGGCTGTGACCACAGTGGTCAAGAAAGTGGTCCCGTAGACGCTCTGGATGCCTATTCCCATCAGCACTATCAGGGCGTAGGCGAACGCGAAGGCGCCAAGTACGGGTATCCATGCAAGTGCCAGGGCGGCCGCGGCGTAGGCCGCCATGCGGTAGACCTCCCTGAAGCCGGACGTCTTCCCGACGAAGGTCCTTATGGAGAGAAGGTACACTCCAGCTACCACGCCAACCCCGATCGGCGAGAGCAATGCGAAGGCAACAGCGTCGACCACCGCCGCCCGCATGTCACCGGCGTCGAGGACGCCGAAGAGAAGGTTGGTGGAGAGGGCGAGCGCGGCGCCGAGGATGCCGGAGACCGCGCCGACGAGTAGCACGAAGGCCACGGGTTCCTTCAGAGGCCCCTCGACCTTGAAGTTCAGGTAGAAACTTCTCGGAGAGAAGAGGACAGTCCGTATCACTGCGACCGCGCTCGCCAAGGGGTGTTGCAGGTCGAACTCGGGGGCCGGATCTTTTTGCATAGGCGAAATTATACAGACCGTCCTGACCGTGCTTGCGAAATCGCTCTCAGAAACTTAGACTTAGGTCCCTCGAAAATGGTGGCGGAGAGGTATCGTAGGCGATGTTCAAGCTCTACCTAACCTCGATACTGGTGGCTGAGGTAGTCGCCGTCGTGGCGCTCGTGTCCCTGGGGCCGGGGGACGTGCGTCTCTGGTACCTCGTCCCCATAATTACGCTGACGCTCGTGGTAGCGTTTATCGTCCGCCGCAAGTTCGGCGGTCCTGCCTACGGCATACACCGTCTCTCGCCCCAGGCGATCGCTGGCTACAGGGCCCGTGATCCCGCCAGCAACTCCCCCGAAGATCTCTCCCGCGCCATAGTAGAGCGGGCCGAGGAGATTCAGCACGCCCTCGAAGAGTCTCCCTCAGACGAGGTTCGTGTCGAGATGTGCGCCCTGGGCTACAGGGCTTGCGCGAACGACATGATCACGCTGACTCACCTCATCAACGAAGCCCTCCCCGATGCCTCCTTCCTTAGACGCGTGAGGCTCCGCCGAAGCCGCAAGAAGGCGATCGACGCCCTCTCCGAAGCCAGGAAGGCTCTACCGCCGGGCGCCCTGCGTACAGCACCGCAAGAGAGGCAATAGCTATACCGCTACGATCTCCCGCACTTCGGGCACCTCGCGTCTGATGAGGCTTTCGATAGCGTAGACGAAGTCGAGTTGCGAGAGCGGGCATCCCTTGCAGGCCCCTAGCATCTGGATGCTGACGGAACCGTTCTTCTCGTCGCAGGCTACGACCCTGGCGTCTCCCCCGTCGGCACGCAGCGCCGGGCGTACCTTGTCCAGCGCATCCTCTACCCTGCTGTGCATGTCCCGCTGCTGCATCTCGCCGCCGATTATATCCGGTTATGGGACCGGATTTCGTCCTGTACGATAGTAGAATGGGGCGACTGAGATGACCCGTTTAGGGAAGGATGTTTGTGATCAAGGACGAAGGACAGAACCTGCTAGTTATCGGGGCGCCGGAGCACGACGCCGACGCTTACCATCTCTCGGGGTTTCTCGCCCCCGACGCTGTGATCTGCCTCCGCGTGGCCGGCAAGAGGTACCTGGCCGTCTCTTCGCTGGAGTACGGGCGGGCCGCGAAGAGCGCGACCGTGGACGAGCTACTCTCTCATGAGGAGTTAGGGATCATCAGCCTCGCCCGCGAGCTGAAGAGCGGCGCCAGGGCTTACGCCGTCGCTGTGGCCAACCTCCTCGACGAGCTCGGCGCCTCGAACTCTCCGGTGGTCGTACCTGCTGACTTCGGCGTCGTCTACGCCGACGAGCTGCGCGCCCGCGGCATCACCCTGGCGCCCAACGGTAAACTCTTCGACAGCCTGCGCCGGGCCAAGACGGAAGAGGAGGTCTCCAACATAGAGAAGACCCAGGACGCCGTCGAGGCCGCCTGCGCTCACTGCGTGAGTATCCTGGAGGAGGCTGAGATCGGGGAGGACGAAGTCCTCAACTGGCGCGGCGAGACCCTTACGAGCGAGCTGCTGCGCGCCGAGATAGACGTCGAGCTCCTCAGGCGCGGCTGCGCCGCCGACGGCACGATCGTGGCCGGTGGCCGGCAGGCGGCAGACCCGCACGAGCGCGGCCACGGGCCCCTGAAGGCGGGAGAATCCATCATCGTCGACATCTTCCCCGTTGACCTCTCGACCCGCTACTACTCCGACATGACCCGCACCTTCGTCAAGGGCGAGCCGAACGAGGGGCTGCAGAAGATGTACGACGCCGTCCTGGAGAGCCAGGAGACGGCGCTCTCCATAATAAGGGCAGGCGTCAACGGCAAGGACGTCCACCGTAAGGTCGCCGATGTCCTGCACGAAGCGGGATACAAGACCAACGTCCACGACCAAGAGGAGGGTAAGCCGCTCACTGAGGGCTTCTTCCACGGCACGGGGCATGGAGTCGGACTGGAGATCCACGAGTCCCCCAGTGTCTCTCTGGCCGGTGACGAACTCATACCCGGCGACGTCATCTCAGTCGAGCCTGGCGTCTACGACCCGAGCGTGGGCGGCGTCCGCATTGAAGACTTGGTAGTCGTAACCGAAGCAGGCTGCCGCAACCTGACGACGTTCCCCAAGGAGTTTCGGATCAGACCGTAGAAACGCACAGCTTGATGTCCGCCTCACCGGTCGAGCCGCGGGGACGCTGGAGTGGACATCAATAAGATCCAAGGAGGAAATGTCGTGGAGACCAGAACCGTTTCGGATGCCCTAGCGTTCTCCGAGGAGAAGATGAAGAAGAACGCCCTCTTCGACTCGCCGCACCTCTTCTACGACGCCTACTGCCTCCTCCCCGGCCAATCCCAGAAGGTCCACGCCCACGAGGGCTCGGACAAGGTCTACTACGTCCTGCGAGGCACGGGTCGCTTCACTGTGGCTGAGGAGGAGCGAGATCTCGGCGCAGGCAACGCCGTTATCGCCCGCGCCGGGGACCCCCACGGCGTCCGAAACGAGACGCAGGATGACCTGGTCATCCTCGTGACGATGGCCCCCCGCCCCTCCTGAGCCGTGGCCTCGAACGAGATGCCGCAGCCTCCCTACGTGCTCCTCTTCGAGGAGGTGGTCCCAGGCGCCAGGCCGCTCACCATGCTGGTGGACGACCGCGGCGCCATGCCGCTCTTCGACTCCGAGGAGAAGGCCGGAGCGTTCCTGGCTTCCACGGACTTCGGTGTCGGGCTAGTGCCTGTCGAGGTCTCGGGCGCCGGTCTCGTCAGGGCGCTCGAGTCCGTCGGGGAAGATGTCGAGTACGTCGCAATCAACCCCCCGCCTGCCGGTGAAGGTCCCATGAGGGTAAGGATGGGCGGCCTCGAGGAGCTCATCGAAGCCCTCCAGACGAGCCATCAAGAACACGACCTCTTCGGGCTAGGCTCCAACGGCTCCGGTTGACACCAGGACGCGCTCAGTATCCTGTAGCGGAGCCCCCGCCGCGCGGGTCGGCGGCGCCGGTGAAGCGGGTCGTCTCTCCACCGGGACCGTACTCGATTGTCAGGGCGTGGGCGTTGCCGAGGGGATACTCGGCAGGGACCAAGTCGTGGCCCAGGGCGGAGAGGTCGGCGCTGACGTACTGTGGGATGCCTTCCTCGACCACGAGCAGGTCGGGGACGACGTGGCTGAAGCGCGGCGCGGAGACAGCCTCTTGTACGTTCATTTCGAAGTGGAGCATGTTGGTGATAATCTGCGGCGTCGTCTGCTGGATGGTGCGTCCGCCAGGGGTGCCGAGCGCGATGCGAGGCCTCCCGTCGCGCATGATTATGGTCGGGCACAGCGCGTAGAGGGGCTGGCGGGCAGGATATACGTCGAAGACGTTTCCCACGGGCTCGAAGCGCGACCACGCGAGGGCGTCGTTAAGCCAGATCCCGGTCTCCTGCGGCATGACTTTGCTCCCGAAGACGTTGCCCAGGGTCTGCGTCGCAGAGACCACGTTGCCCTCCCTGTCGGCGACGACGAAGTGCGTGGTGTGTTGCTGAGTGTCGGGATACCCGGTCGGCCGATAGCCGGTGGGAGAGCAGGTCGCGGCGG
>DASTKM010000157.1:0-4994 GCA_035715885.1 Rubrobacter sp. | reverse complement strand
GCACCCGCGGCAAGCTGATGAACGAGCGCATCCGGGCGATGATAGAGATCTGGACCAAAGACGAGCCGGAGTTCCACGGCGAGTACGTGGACTTCGACCCGATCGGCATCTGGCCCAAACCGGTGCAGAAGCCGTACCCGCCCATCTACGTCGGCGGCGGTAGCCAGGCTTTCGAGCGAGTCGCCCAGTTCGGCGACGCCTGGCTGGCAAACGGTCTTCCCCCAGATAAGCTCGAACCCATGATGGGCGAGCTGCGAGAAGTTGCCGGGAGAGACGTGCCGGTAAGCGTGTTCAACGCATCCAGCGAGCCCGAAGACCTGAAAGCATACGCGCACCTGGGCGTGGAGCGCGTCTTGCTCGGCCTGCCGACCCTACCCGAAAGCGAAACCTTAAAGCAACTCGACGATCTCGCTCAGGTAGCCACAGATATTCGCTAACGTGATTCGTCCGTAAGAAGGAAGGGCCGGCTATAGAAAACGGCTCGGAACTCCGACCTCATCTCGCCGTAGGTGCTACGGTAGCTCGTCCCGAACTCGCGCAGTCCCTCGTGGCCTGTGAAGGTCTCTGGGCCTGGGACGTTGCCCACTTCACAGTCCTCGGTGTGGATCTTCACCTTTCAAGCTCCTTGGGTGTCATGTTGACGGCCTCTTCGAACTCCTCGATGATCTGCTGCCTGTCTTCCGCCACGACCTTACCTCCTAAACCTTGCTCAGGGCGCCGGGCTTGTGGGCGGCCTCTTTGCCGCTCTTCTCGCTCTCGACGAGGTAGCGCGGTTTGGCCTCTGAGGCGTTGATCTTCTGTCCGCCTACCTCGGTACTCGAGGTGAGCTTCTTCTTGACCGTGCCGCGGGTCTTGCCCTGCGGGGCGTTCCACTCCACCTTGTCGCCCTGCTTGCACTCATCCTGGGACACGGTTCGCTCCTCCGCTGGTGGTCCCGTCGGGTGGTCATAGTACTCGGGGCTTGCCTGGCTCCGATGCGATCTCTCTTACGAAGCGCGACTCAAAACCTACTTGAATCTCCTTCTTTGGGCTTCGGTGAAGAGCCTAGGATACTTACAAGGTAGAATTGAGCGGATACTCGGCGCGCCCGGATCGACGTTGTAAAGAGGCTGGGATGTTCTCGCAAGGCATATCCTGCATTGCCCTGCCCGGACATCGGTACGTCTACTCGCTGATCTCGAGGCCCGTTGCCCGAACTGCTGAGGGGTCATGCTCAGAAGGTCCCTCCAGCCGGAATGCTCCATGCTCGGTTAGGGTAAGAGCAGGGTGGGCCCGAGGAGTTGGCGATGTACTGAGGTTACATCTCTAGGGGAAGGGAGCACGAGACAATGCCCATACGTAAAGCACAAGCTGCCTGGCACGGCACCTTTCGCGACGGAGAAGGGAAGATGCGGCTGGGCAGCGGCGCCTTCGAAGGCGCTTACTCCTACCGCTCGCGCATGGAGGACTCAGACCCCGGCACCAACCCCGAGGAGTTGCTGGGTGCGGCCCACGCCGGGTGCTTTTCGATGTCGTTGGCGCGCAGGCTTTCGGCGGCTGGGTACCCCCCGGAGCGCATCCACACCGAAGCTCGGGTTCGCTTCGGGCGCGCCGGGGAGGGGTACGCCATCAGCCGGATCGAGCTGCGGACGGAGGCCAAGGTCCCCGAGATCGATGAGGAACTTTTCTTAGAGAAGGCCGAGGCTGCCAAGCGCGACTGCGCGGTTTCCAAAGCGCTTGCGGGCGTGGAGGCGATCGACCTAGAGGCCAAACTGGTTGAGCACGCGGGGTGAAACTCCCTCATTGCACCCATCGTGTAGAGTCTAGGAGAAGGCACCGACAAGATGGGTTTTCGGGACGAGGAGTACCTGGACCGGTTAATCTGCTTCGACGGCCACTAAGGAGATTAGAAGGGCGAGAGGCACAAGCCGATGACACAGGTCATCGACGCGGTGCGAGACTTCCTCCTCGACCAATGTGTAAGCTCACATGGCTGGCCTTCGCCTGGTGAGTAGGGATCCTCCTTATCTTCGTACCGCTCTCTGTCTCGCTCCACCGGCGCACGACGGCCCGCTGACGCAGGCAACGTCCTAGAGCCTTTCTGGAAAAGTATGAACCTTTCCGAGAAAGAGCCCTCAGCACCCTCAGGCCTTTAAGGCCTTCGCTTCTCAGCACTTCAGCACTTCAGCCAAAAGTAAAGGCCTACCGCTTATGGCTCAGGCTCAACCCCGAGGGTGTTTTCGAAGGGGCTCACCTTCTTGGAAAACCGTTTTAGGAGAGAAAAAGACGCCCACAAGCTGAAGTAGTTTTGTGTTGCTCGAATGTTCGCAAGGAGGTTCAGCCTCTTTGCAAATTGCTCTAGGCCTCGACGATCTGACGAGGAGGAACGGGCCACCCTGAATGGGCGCCCATACGCTTCGGGGTGTGGTACATTCCAGGGTATTCGAACGCGATGTTGGTCTACCCGGGGGGAGCAGACTTAGACGGGCCTGGGTGAGGATGAGCGGCGAGGCTGGCAACCAGCATACGGGGCTAGAGATAGGCAAGACCCTGCAGCGGGCCCGTGAGAAGCGAGGTCTGTCGCTCCAGCAGGTCGAGGAGGTGACGAAGATCCGGACCAGGTACCTCCGTGACCTGGAGAACGAGAACTTCGAAGTACTCCCTGCCGTGTACATGCTCGGGTCCCTCAAGACCTACGCCGAGCACCTTGGACTCGACGGAGCGGCGATGACCAGGGAGCTCAAACGCCGTCAGGCGTCCCTGCAAGCAGAACAGGAGCCACCAGAAGATCCCCTGTCGCGCGAGCCGCGTGGACTCCTGGCATCCCTGAGCCGTCTGGTTGGCATCGGCGGGGCGGTCGAGGACGAAGCCGGCACGATGGCACCCGTTCACAGACCAGGCCTGTACGTGAGCCTTGCGGTGTTTCTGGTCTTCGTCCTCGCCACCTACCTCGCGTCTAGCATCAGGGGGGAAGATCGACGGTCGGTCTCACTGGTACAAGAGCCGACGGTCTCCCAGCTTCCCTCCGAGATCGCCCTAGTCGGCAACGTGGAAGACGACGAACGTAATACGGAGGATGTAAGCAAGGAGAACCAGCCTGAGAAACAGGGCGAATCTCCCGCTAAAGACACCGGCAATGACGAAAGAACCAGGGCTGAGCGTAGCGGACAAGAGGACTATGGGTCCCGAACGCCACAGGCTTCATCATCCTCTGGTACCACATTCGCAAGCGCGTCAGCGAGCGCATCGGCGGGTGCGTCAGCGAGCGCGTCACCCGCTTACACCGGATCCGCCTCCGCGCCTGCGACGGCCACGCCGGCGTCTACCACGGTTCGGCCAGAACCTACGGCCAGGGAACAGCCTGGCGGGGGAGGCACGGCTGCCGCTGCCCCGGCTGATCCACCTGCCCACGTGTCCGACAGTCAGAGGCTTCACGAGACGCAAGTGGGTCCCGTCGACACCATCCGGCTCGGCAGCGGGGTTCCCAACAAAGTGAAGAAAGCTGTGGCTCCGCCTGGTGACAGACCACAAACCAGAGGTCGTTCGGGTCGGGATGCTGGGCGGCTTCTCGGTCGGGGGCCCGAACCCTTGGGCAGAATGAGTGGCAGCTCAGGGGGCCGCTGCCCTGATCAAGCTTCTTGCCCTCGCACCAAACCACCGCCTCCACCGCGAGCAGATAAGTCGGAGCAACCTTCATCCGACGAACCGCCCAGCCTCACCCGTCATTCCCGGTTGCGCGGAAATCCACTGCAGTAGGCGCTCCGCACGTTCCACCACAAGCGATCAACCGGATTACGTATCAACCGCCTGCAGTGCCCTGGGACGCGCGAGTTGGGCGCGGAGACCTCGAAAGCAGGCTACGATGTGTACGCCGTGCGCTAGGGGTTCTTCACGGCTTCGTTGAGGTCCTGCAAGCCTTGCTTGGCGTCGGAGAAGAGCATCATGGTTTTCTCGGTGTCGTAGAAGAGGGGGTTGTCGACGCCGGCGAAGCCTGGGCTGAGTGAGCGCTTGATGAAGATTACGTGCTCTGCGTTCTCGACGGTGAGCACGGGCATTCCGCTTATGGGACTCTCCACTTCGGGGTCGTTGGCCGAAGGGTTGACCACGTCATTGGCGCCGACGATGATCGCAGCGTCGGTGTCCTCGAATTCGGGGTTTATGTCTTCCAGATCGTAGAGCTTCTCGTAAGAGATGCCGACCTCGGTCAAGAGGACGTTCATGTGTCCTGGCATCCTTCCTGCGACTGGGTGGATACCGAAGAGCACTTCCTTGCCCTCGGACTCCAGCGTTTCCACGAGGTCTCGCATGGCCTGCTGGGCCTGGGCGACGGCGAGGCCGTAACCGGGTACGATCACGACTTTCTCCGCCTCGTCCGCGAGGAATTCGCCAACCTCCCCGGCGCTCGTGTCGTTGACTTCCCGATCCTCTTGCTGCTCGCTTCCGCCACCTCCGGAAGCGGCGATGCCGGTGAAGATGATCTTGCCTAGAGGACGCCCCAGTGCGCTCGACATCAGGCGCGTGAGTATTGTGCCCGACGCTCCGACGATGGTGCCGCCGATGATCAGGATGTAGTTCTCCAGCACGAACCCGGACGCCGCCGCCGCCAGCCCCGTGAACGCATTCAACAGCGAGATCACGATGGGCATGTCCGCCCCGCCGATGGGCATGACGAGCAGTATCCCCAGCACGAGCGAGGCAGCGAGCATGGCGACCACCGAGGCAACCGGCGAGAGGAACGGCAGTATGCTCCCGCCCAACAGAGCGTTAGCTCCCAGCACGAGGACGCCCGCGAACAGGAGCGCGTTGACCACCTGTTGGAGCGGGAAGGCCACGGAGCCGGTGAAGGCAAGCTCCTGGAGCTTGGTGAACGCGATGGCGCTGCCCGCGAAGCTGACCGACCCGATCAGGACGGTGAGCGGAACCGTGATCCCGGCGACGAGGCTCATCTCGTCCTCCGTGCTCAGGTGGTAGAACTCCGAGAGCGCGATGAGCGCCGCCGCGCCGCCGCCGACGCC
>DASTKM010000156.1:0-3344 GCA_035715885.1 Rubrobacter sp. | reverse complement strand
TACCCCCGTTTCCCATTTGCGGCCATCCTGATCCTAATACTACCTTCGAACACGAAACGTTGCTGGCGGAAGAAGGACTCGCCCGCCGCTACAATGCTATCCGGATAGAGTGGAGGAGGGGGCGGACTTGGAGACGAGCGTAACGACCGTCAAAGTGCACACCGAGCGCACCTTCGCGATCGCCCGCAGCTCGGCAGACACCTTCGAGCGCGTAATCTTCGAGATTTCGGAAGACGGCGTCACGGGCAGGGGCGAGGCGGCACCCACGAACTACTACGGCCAGGACGCACAGGGGGTGGCGGCAGCTTTGGAGGGCGTCGAGGCCGGGGACCCCTGGGACATCGAGGGCGCCCTCGCGCGCAACTACGCGATTCCCCCGTCCGCGCTGACGGCTCTCGACAACGCCATGCACGACCTTGCGGCCAGGAGGCTCGGCGTGCCGGTCTACCGTTTGCTCGGGCTCGCCAGGCCAGAACCCGTCTCGGCATACACCCTGGGCATAGCCGACAGGGAGACGACCGTCGCCCATGCTCAGAGCCTGCGGGCGCATCGAATCCTGAAGGTAAAGGTCGGAGGATGGAACGACATCGAGACGCTCAGGACCGTGAGGGAGTCATCCGAGGCGGATCTCTGGGTGGACGCCAACGAGGCCTTCTCCCCCGAGGAGGCCGTGGAGGTCGTAACGGAGCTGAAGGAGATAGGTGTCGGTATGATCGAACAACCCGTCCCTGTCTTTGCCGGCACAGAAGCCCTACGCACAGTGACGGAGGCGGCATTCCCGGTACCGTTGATCGCGGACGAGAGTGCCATCACGGCCAGGGATGTGCCAGGCCTTGCGGGGTGTGTCAGCGGGGTCAACGTCAAGCTCGCCAAGTGCGGTGGGATCCGGCGCGCGCTGGAGATGATCCACACCGCTCGTGCCCACGGGATGCTCGTCATGCTCGGCTGCATGGTGGAGACCTCCCTCGGCATCTCGGCGGCGGCCCAGATATCCGGCCTCGTCGACTTCGTCGACCTCGACGGCGCGATGCTTCTCGCCGACGATCCCTACGCAGGACCGGTCTACGATAACGGCCGCATCCTTCTGCCCGAGGAACCCGGCCTCGGGGTGGAGCCGCGATGATTCGTGGCACGGCGCCGGAGCGGCGGTACGCTATCCTGGCCGAGGGCCGGTTCGCCGACCGCTCAGCCAAGACGGCGCACGGCCTTATCCGCTACGGCAAGGACGAGGTCGTCTGTGTTATGGACTCGACGCTCGCGGGGAGGCGCGTGGCCGACGTCTTGCCCGACCTCGGGCGCGATGCGCCAATAGTCGGGACGCTCGAAGAGGCGCTGGAGCTCTCGCCGACCTCTGTACTGGTCGGACTCGCCCCTCCCGGCGGGAGGCTCCCAGAGGAGTGGATGGAGACCTTGCGGGTTGCGGCGGAAGCCGGGCTCGAGATCGTCAGCGGCCTCCACCAGCGGCTCGCGCCCGAGTTTCCCGGCAAGCCTGTCTGGGACGTGCGCGAGCCGCCTGAGGGCATCTCGCTCTTCTCCGGGAAGGGCTTCGAGGTCGGGCCCAAGGTCGCGCTCACCGTAGGGACGGACAGCGCCATCGGCAAGATGACGGCGACCCTGGAGATAGAGCGCGCTGCCAGGGAGGCCGGCCTCTCCACCGAGTTCGTCCCCACGGGACAGACCGGCGTAGTCATCGCGGGGTGGGGTATCTGCGTCGACGCCGTGGTCTCGGATTTCGTCGCTGGTGCCTCCGAACGGCTGGTGCTCGAGGCGGCCAGGACCTCGCCCGACCTCATCCTCGTGGAGGGCCAGGGCTCCCTCGGGCATCCGGCGTACTCGGGCGTGACGCTCGGCCTCATGCACGGCTCTTGCCCCGACTGCCTGATCCTGTGCTCCGCCGACCCGCACGAGGAGGTCTTCAGAGACGTCCCCCGCCCTTCCCCAGCCCGCATAGCCCGCCTGTACGAGGAGGTCGCATCCCTGGTCAAGCCTGCGCCCGTCGTCGCCGTTAGCCTCAACACCAGGGGGTTGGACGAAGAAAGAGCCCGAGAACTCATCGCCGCCGTATCCGACGAGACTGGACTCCCCGCCGCGGATCCCTTCAGAGGTTCCGCCGCACCTATCCTCGAAGCCGTGCTCGAGGCATCCAAGAGCCGGGCGGTTGGTCTCTAAGGGCATCCCGCTACAACCGATCCTCGAAAACGAGAAGCTGACAAACTGAAATGCTGGCAAGCGATGCCCGAAGGGCGGATCGTGCTGACATGCTGAAGGGCTAGCTTATGTTAATATCTCGGCGTGGCACGATGCTTGACGCTCAACGCGAGCTATGAGCCCGTGGCCCTGGTGACGGTCAAGAGGGCTATAGTCCTCGTCGTCTCCGAAAAGGCCGAGATCGTCGAGGCGAACCTAGACCGCCGGTTCCGCTCCGAGAGGGCCGAGTATCCTTACCCGCTTGTGATCCGTCTCGTCAAGTACGTCGAGATACCCCGCCGTCTGCGCAAGCACGTGACCAACGCGATCCTCTTCGCCCGCGATAACTACCGCTGCCAGTACTGCTCGAGGCACCGGAACGCCCTCGGGCGGCGCGACCGGCTGACCCGCGACCACGTCAAGCCGATCTCGCGCGGCGGCGCGAACACCTGGGACAACGTCGTGACCGCATGCACCAAGTGCAACGCGAGGAAGGGCAATCGCCTGCCGATGGAATGCGGCATGTACCCCAAGAGCACGCCCAAAGAACCACGTTACGTAGTCATGGTGTGGTACTCTCGCGACCTCAACGAAGTCCAGCGCCGGTACGTAGATCAGTTCTACGGAGGCCTGACGGCCTCCTAGCTGTCAGCACTTCAGCACGCCGTCTTCGACGGCCGTTGGCGAGAGCCTAGCGGTACTTTACCAAAAGCGCCAGACGAACCGTTTCTGGGAAGCATTGCTCGTTCAAAGCCACGGCTGACCAGAACGGAGGCTGACTTGCTGAAGTTCTGACTCGCATCGTTCTACGGATCGCCAGGGGCGGAATTTTGTAACAATGTTCACGGACAACCGTTACTTAATCACACAAAATAGATCAAACTTGAACAAAAGAGACGCGGGGACCTGATCGGAGGTGACACCTGTTAACCTGGAGATTATGCGTGATCCGCGCGTTCGGGGCATCGAGTAGCGGGACCTGGTTACGTTGAGCCGGTGGGAGGTGGTCAGGGAGCTGTGTCTCCCGGTGCCGTGGTTTGGAGCGTCGCTGTCACTTGCGGGGTTGGCGTGGTCATGGCCGGTGCTGTTCTTGCCCGCTCTGGGATGTTCCTTCGTATTCTTCTTGACCGGGTTGCGGGTGGTACACAACGCGCACC
>DASTKM010000155.1:0-7392 GCA_035715885.1 Rubrobacter sp. | reverse complement strand
TTTTGCGATGGAGCCCGCGGGCGCCCGTGCCGGCGCCGGCACGCTCTCTGTAGACGACTTCCCGCACATCCACGAGCTCGACGCACCTCTGCGCGAAGTGGATCACGACGCGGAGTTCGAGTTCGGCCTCGACCTCATCCTTGCCGGCCTCAAGGATAGGCTCTGATAACGCTCACCGGATATACAGGAGCGGGCTTGTGAGACGTTTCGCAAGCCGCCGCCCCTTCGCCTTCTCCGTGCTTGTCACGCTGGCTTTGTTCGGGCTAGATCTCGCCAGCAGGGCCGTTTTTCCGAGGGCGCCGGTAGGCAACATCGAGAAGCTCCCGCAGGATGCTTTCGAGCCTCCCGTGGGTCTTGGCCTGATCCTCTCCGACATGAGGAGTCCTGATACCCTGTTCTGGGCGCTTGCGACGGTACTGGCCCTCGGCCTGCTCGTGTGGACCGGCTGGTTGCGTGAGGCCGGCTTCAACCGGATGTCACAGTGGAGGAACCTACGCCTACTCCTTTTCCCGCTACTCGTCTGCGCGCTGACCCTCTCCGGCGGACTCTTCGGATCGGGGCCAGCGTCGCTGGTCTCGGCGTTCCTCACCGCGCTCGTCGCCGCCTTCGGCGAGGAGATAGTCTTCCGCGGCCTGTTGTGGCGGGCGCTAGCGCCGGCAGGTCCGGTACGGGCTGTGATCCTGACTTCCTTACTCTCTGGCCTGCTCGTCCTAGGCAGAACCGCAACGGACGGCCCCTGGCCCGAAGCTGTCCGCCTTACAGCGCTGACCCTCTGCGGAGGCTTCACCTACGGCGCGCTTCGCTGGCGCACCACCTCCATCTGGCCCGTGATCGTGGTCCACACCGCCTTGGCCTTCGCCGTGAGCATCGCGACTCTGGGCGCCGTCACCTATCCCCTCTTGATGCTCCTCAGCACCCTTGGTTTCGTAGCCTACGGGCTCTACCTCCTCCGCAACCCCCAGGTCAGGGCGGACGGAGGCCTGACGAAGCCCGCGCCATCACGCGTGAGGTGAGAGCCTCGTCCTACGAGGCTACCTCTTGCAGTTGTTTTTCGAGGTCTTTGATCTCATCGCGGAGTTTGGCGGCGTACTCGAACTTGAGCTCTTCTGCGGCTTCGAGCATCTCGGCTTCGAGGTCGGCGATCAGGGTGCGTAGCTCGTCGGGGTCGCGTGGGGCTTCACGGCCGCTCTTCTTGCCTGCTTTGTACAGACCTTTGGCCTCGGCGGCGATGAGGATGTCGGAGACGCCCTTGGTTATGGTGCGCGGCTCGACGCCGTGCTGCTCGTTGTAAGAGTTCTGGATCTCACGTCTGCGTTCTGTCTCTCCAATAGCGACGCGCATCGCGTCGGTCTCCTTATCTGCGTACATGATGACCCGCCCGTTGACGTTGCGGGCGGCGCGGCCAATGGTCTGGATAAGTGCCCGCTCACCGCGCAAGAAGCCCTCTTTGTCCGCATCGAGGATGGCGACGAGCGTTACTTCGGGGAGGTCGAGGCCCTCGCGGAGGAGGTTGATGCCGACGAGCACGTCGAACTCTCCTGTACGAAGGCCGCGGATGATCTGGATCCTGTCCAGCGTCTCGATGTTGGAGTGCATATAGCGCGCCTTGACGTTGTGCTCGAGCAGGTAGTCCGTGAGGTCCTCGGCCATCTTTATGGTAAGGGTGGTGATGAGCACTCGCTCGCCGTGCTCGACGCGCTTGGCTACCTCGTTGAGGAGGTCGTCGATCTGGTTCTTTGTGGGACGCACCTCGACCTCGGGGTCGACGAGGCCTGTCGGGCGGATGATCTGCTCCACTATCTGCCCCGAGTTCTCGAGCTCGTAAGGCCCTGGTGTCGCCGAGACGAAGACCATCTGGTTCGTCTTGAGCAAGAACTCATCCCACATCAAAGGACGGTTGTCCAGGGCGCTCGGTAGCCTGAAGCCGAACTCGACCAGGGTGGTCTTCCTGCTCCTGTCGCCGTTGTACATGCCTCTGACCTGGGGCAGGGTTATGTGCGACTCGTCGATGAACGTGATGTAGTCTCCGGGGAAGTAATCCAGAAGCGTATACGGCGTGGAGCCAGGAGGACGCCCGTCGATGTGGCGCGAGTAGTTCTCGATGCCCGAGGTGTAGCCGAGCTCGCGCATCATCTCCAGGTCGTACTGGGTGCGCTGCTTGAGGCGGTACGCCTCCAGGACCTTGCCCTCGCCTTCCAGCTCTCCCAGCCGCCCCTCGAGCTCCGCCTCGATGTTCTTGACAGCGGTCGCGAGCCTGTCTTCGCCCGTGACGAAGTGGGACGCGGGGTAGACGGTCAGGATCTCGTGCTCGCGCAGGATCTCACCCGTAAGAGGGTCGACCTCGGTCATGTTCTCGACCTCGTCCCCGAAGAAAGAGATGCGGTAGATCGTATCCTGGTAAGCGGGATGCACCTCGAGCACGTCGCCGCGCACCCTGAAGTTCCCCCTGTTGAGCTGGAAGTCATTTCTGGTGTACTGGATCTTGACCAGGTCCCTCAAAACATCGTCGAGATCGTAGAAACCACCCCGCTCCAGAAGGACCATCTTCGAGCGGTACTCCTCGGGGCTACCGAGGCCATAGATGGCCGAGACGCTAGCCACCACGATCACATCCCTGCGGGTGAACAGAGAGCTCGTCGCCGAGTGCCTGAGACGGTCGATGTCCTCGTTGATCTGGGCGTCCTTCTCGATAAAGGTGTCCGTGCGCGGGACGTAAGCCTCGGGCTGGTAGTAGTCGTAGTAGCTGACGAAGTACTCGACGGCGTTGTTGGGGAAGAACTCGGCGAACTCGCTGGCCAGCTGCGCCGCGAGCGTCTTGTTGTGCGCGATGACGAGCGCCGGACTACCGGCCTCCTCTATAACCCGGGCCATGGTGTGGGTCTTCCCAGATCCCGTAACGCCCAGCAAGGTCTGCGCCTTCATGCCAGCGTCGAGACCAGAGGCGAGCTGCTCAATGGCCCGCGGCTGGTCGCCGGTCGGCTGGTATTCGCTGTTTACCCGGAACCCGGTCCGCGTCGATCTCTCCATACAAAAACCTCGGGATCTCTCGTGGGTCGTGAAGCGTCGCGCTTCTGGAACATACGATCCGATTATACTGCGAACACTGGCTTTTTCTCGGTCTTTTCGGCGCCGATATCATGCGAAGCGCAAGCATGGGAGCGTGGAACGCACGTGCCGGTGGATTCCCGCTTTCTACCCTGGGTTATGTTGGAGGTTCTTGCCGTAGAGTTCCTGGTAGGTCTTTTGTGCCTGGAGCACTTTGTCCACATACTCGCGGGTCTCTTTGTAAGGTATGTCCTTCGCGATGTCGAAGTCCTTGTCCGAGATCCACGCGTCAACCGACCCTTCACCTGAGTTGTACGCCGCGAGCATGTGCCTCTCATCACCGTTGTATCGATCCTCGAGGTAACCGAGGAACCAGGTTCCCAATCTTATGTTGACCTCCGGGTCGCGGTAGTCGCCCTTTATGCCGCTCTTGTGCTGGATGAAGCGCGCTGATTGTGGAAGTAGCTGCATGAGCCCGTAGGCCTCACTTTGGGACTCGGCGTCTGGCCTGAAGCGGCTCTCCGTATAGATTACGCCAGCCACGAATGTGGGATCGAGGTCGTTCTCCTCGCTGGCCTGACGGATGACTGCTTCATACCGTAGGGGGTACATGGTCCGCATCACGGCATCGGGTAATCTGAGGGCGAAAGGCAGGATGGCGAGGACCCCAAAAACCACCAGCAACACGAGAATCCCGCGCCGGCGGCGGGCCCGCGACCTTCCGTACCTGCGTCTCTTACTGTGGGTTGCCGTGGGATCCTCTCTCCCGCAAGATCATGCGCCCGAGCTCGTGCGCCCGCTCGCCAAGTCTATCCAGGTCTCCATCATTTTGTACCACCAGGTCGGCACGCCTGGCCTTCTCCTCACCCGAGAGCTGCCGTGCCTCCACGGCCAGCAGCGCCGCCTCGTCCAAGCCCCGCTCCGCAGCCCACGCACGGCGCCTCTCTTCCGGCACCGTGACGGCCACCGTGAAGTCGAAGTCCCCCCCCCGGCCCGTCTCGAAGAGCAGCGGTATCTCCACAACGAACACCTGCACCCTCGAGGCCTCGATTCGCCTGTCGGTCTCGCTGCGTACCAGAGGATGCAGTATCTCTTCCAGGTCCCGCAGTGCCCCGGCGTCACCGAATACCTCGCGGCCGAGGGCTTTGCGGTCGATACCGTGCGGTCCTCTTACACCTTCCCCGAAGCGTTCGATGATCCTGGAAATCGTCCGGTGGTCGTTCTTCAGGAGGTGGTGCACGATCTCATCGGCCGAGGCCGTCTCCGTGCCAGGCAGTTCACCCAAAAAGCGGACCAGCGTACTCTTGCCCGACGCGAAAGGGCCGGTGACGGCTACGGTCACCGGCCCTTCCACGGACCCTCTGTGTAAAGAGTCCTTGTCTATCTCTCCTCGAGGTCCAGGTCGGCCAGCGCGTCGAAGGCGCCGGAGCGGAGGCCACTACCCTCGCCGCTTCTGCGGTCCGAGGTGCCGCGCTGCTCGGGCTCACGGCGCGGACGCTCCTCGCGGCGGGGACGCTCTTCGCGCTCCTCGCGCTTCGGCCGCAGGCTCAGGGAGAGCCTGCGGCGGCGGGCGTCGACGTCGATGATACGGGCGTCGACCTCATCGCCGCTGCGCACGATCTCGTCTGGCGTCTCCACGTGATGGTCGGCCAGCTCGGAGATGTGGATCAAACCCTCCACCCCGTCTGCGACCTCCACGAAGGCCCCGAATGAGACGAGCTTTGTAACCCTTCCGTGGATCTGCTCTCCAATCTTGACCCGCTCGACTATCTCCTGCCACGGGTCCTTCCTGGTCTGCTTGAGACCAAGCGAGATGCGCTCGCGGTCGCGGTCGACCTCGAGGACCTTGACCTCGACCTCCTCGCCCACCTCGACGACCTCGCTCGGATGGTCGACGTGCTGCCAAGAAAGCTCGGAGATGTGGATCAGCCCGTCGATGCCTTCGAGATCCACGAAGGCCCCGAAATCCACGAGGTTGGAGACGGTGCCCCTGACGATCATGCCCTCTTCCAGCGAGGTCAGGATACGCTCGCGCTCCTCCTTGCGCTCCTCCTCGAGCACGGCGCGCCTGGACAGAACTACGTTGTTGCGGCTCCGGTTCAACTCGATGACCTTGCACTCCAGCCTCTGGCCGAGGAACGAGTCGAGATTCCTTACGCGCCTGATATCCACCAGGCTCGCAGGCAGGAAGCCCCGCAGCCCGATGTCGAGGATCAGGCCACCCTTCACCACCTCGATGACGGGTCCCTCGACGGTGCGCTGGTCGTTGTAGGCATCCTCGATGCGGTTCCAGGCCCGCTCGAAAGCCGCCCGCTTGGCCGAGAGGATGAGCCGTCCGTCGGCGTCCTCCTTCTGCATGACCAGGGCTTCGAGGCGCTGGCCGAGCTCGACTACGTCGTGCGGGTCTGCGCCCTTGCGGATGGTAAGTTCGTTGGAGGGAACGAGCCCCTCCGACTTGTAGCCGATGTCGACGAGTACCTCGTCCCTGTCTATCCGGACGACCTCGCCCTCGACGATGTCCCCGTCTTTGAAATCTATGAGGACGCTCTCGTCGACGGGGACGACCTCCCCGTTCTCCTCCCGGAAGAAATCTTTCATGGTCAATTCCCGGGACGGCTTCTGTGTAGTGTCAGTCATGAAACAGTTGCTTTCCTTTACTTCGCTTGACGGGTGCAGATTATACAGCAATTCTGCCCGCGAAAACCGGGCCTGAGATGGGGTCTACAGAGGGCTCACCCGCCCCCAAAGATCGCCGACCTTGGCCTCGACTTCGAGCGGCGGCTTGAGGTCGTAGGCCGCGACCATCCTATCTACGGCGAGGCCGGCGACCTCCTCGACACGGTCCTCGTCGACGTCGAAGACGAGCTCGTCGTGGACCTGCATGATCATATCCGCCCCGAGAGGACCCAACCTCGGCGCGAGGTCGACCATCGCCACCTTGATAATATCCGCTGCCGTGCCCTGGACGCGGGCGTTGAAGGCGATCCTCTCCCCGAGCTTCCTCACGTTCTTGTTGGCGTTCCTCAGTTCGGGCACGTAACGCCGCCTCCCGAAGAGCGTCGTGGAGTACCCCAGCTCCTCGGCCTCCTTCAGGGTCTCCTGCATGAACTCCGTGACCCTCGGGTAGCGCTCGAAGTAGCGTTTGATGTACCGCTCGGCCTCGGCCGGATGCACGTTCCCTAGCCTCGTCGCGAGCCCGAACCCCGAAATGCCGTAAAGGATACCGAAGTTGACCATCTTCGCCCGGCGCCTGAGCTCTGGCGTCACGCTCTCCATGCGCACGTCGAAGACCTCTGATGCAGTGCGCGTGTGTATGTCCTCGCCCTTCATGAACGACTCGACGAGCGCCTGCTCTCCGGTCATGTGGGCCAGGATCCTGAGCTCTATCTGGGAGTAGTCGGCGACCACCAGTCTGCGCCCCGGCGACGCGGTAAACGCGTCCCTGATCCGCACGCCCATCTCTGTGCGGATCGGGATGTTCTGCAAATTAGGCGAGTCGCTCGAAAGGCGACCCGTGGCTGCCCGCGTCTGGTGCAGGGTGCTGTGTATGCGGCCGTCTTCGGCGACGAGCTTCAACAAACCCTCTATGTACGTGCCCATGAGCTTGGTCAGCTCGCGGTACTCGATTATGCGGTCGGCCACAGGATGCTCTATGGCCAACTGCTGCAATACCTTGGCATCGGTGGAGTAGCCTGTCTTGGTCTTTCTGACAGGTGGTATGCCCATCTCCTCGAAGAGGACCTCGCCGAGTTGCTTGGGCGACCCGATGTTGAAGGAGTGTCCAACCTCCTCGTAGATATGTCGCTCCAGCTCCGAGATACGTCCCTCCAGCTCCTCTCCGACCTCTTCGAGGGTGCCGGCGTCGACGGGCATCCCGATCTCCTCTATCTCCCCGAGCACGCCGGCGAGCGGGAGCTCCACGTCGTAGTAGAGCCTGGCGAGCCCCATCGCCTCTAACTCCTCCTCGAGCCTCGGCGAGAGCGCGTACACCAGCGCGGCCCTCCTGGCGGCCTCGGCGACCGTCCTGTCCTCGTAGCTGACTTCGACCTCGGCCATCCCCCTCTCCGCTGCTAGCGTCTCCAGCTCGTAGCTCCCCAGCCCGGGCTTGACCAGGTACGCGGCGAGATAGGTGTCGAAATCCGCCCCACGCACCCCGAGGCTCTTGGAGTCATGCACCTTGACGGGGACGTCAGGCAGACTCTCAGCGACGCGCACTTCGTCCACTGAGACGGCGACGCACCAGCGCCCGCTCTCGTCCCCGAGCGGGGACGCTCCCACGGGTTCGAAGGACAACGCGACGGGCTCCTCGGAGACACGCACCTCCAGACGTTCGAGCGGCGGGAGTTT
>DASTKM010000154.1:0-4100 GCA_035715885.1 Rubrobacter sp. | reverse complement strand
GTCGGGAGGTTGACGTTCACGAGCCCCGTCTCCGACCGTTGCATGAACTCGTGCGCGTAGCGCAGAGACTTGGTTGCTATCCCCGCGGTCAGCCCGTAGCGGGTGTCGTTGGCGAGCCCGACGGCGTCGTCGAAGTCGCTGGCCTTTATGACGGCGAGGACGGGACCGAAGATCTCTTCCTGCGCGGTCTCCGACCTGTTGTCTACGTCGGCGACGATCGCAGGGGCGATGTAATAGCCATCGTCCTCAGAACCAGTGGCTCCGCCATCGAGTACCACTCGTCCCTCGTTCTTGGCCGTCTCCAGGGCTTCGAGAATACTGTCGTACTGGCTCTTGTTGACGACGGGTCCTATGTCCGTATCTTCTTCGAGCGGGTCGCCGACCTTCATGGCCTCGGTCGCGCTCTTGAGCTCCTCGATAAACTCGTCGTAGACCTCCTCGACGACGATGGCCCGGCTCGAGGCCGTACATTTCTCGCCGGCGTATCCAAACGCGCCGAAGGAGATCTTGGCCGCCGCGTCTGAGAGGTCGGCGTCCTCCATCACGACGTAAGGGTTCTTGCCGCCCATCTCCAACTGGACCTTCTTCCCTGTGGCCCGGCCTTGTATACCGAGCCCTACGCTCGTCGAGCCTGTGAACGAGATACCCTTGACGCGCGGGTCGGTAACGAGAGCGTCGCCTACCGCTCCGCCGGGACCCGTTACCATGTTCAAGACCCCGTCGGGTAGGCCTGCCTCGCCCAGGATACGCACCAGTGCGGCCGCGTTCAGGGAGGCGTTGCTCGCTGGCTTTATCACGATGGTGTTGCCACAGATCAGGGCCGGCGCCATCTTCCACGACGGTATCGCCAGCGGGAAGTTCCACGGCGTTATGAGCCCCACGACCCCCAGGGGCTCCCTTATGGAACTGTGGGTCACGCCGGGACGCGCGGAGGGCGGGGCTATGCCTGGCATGCGCCAGCCTTCGGAGCCGTAGTAGCGGAAGATGCTCGCCGCGCGTCCAACCTCCATGCGGGCTTCCTTCATCGGCTTGCCGGCCTCCAGCGCCATGAGCCGCGCCAGCTCGTCCTCGCGCGACTCGATAATGTTTGCGGCCTCCATCAGGACTGCGCCGCGGGCAGGGGCCAGCGTGTCCTTCCAATCGGGCAGGGCTTCGGCCGCGGCCTCTATGGCCCGCTCCGTCTCCGCCTTGTCCGATCTGGGGGTGGTCCCGAGGACTTCGGAGGGGTTCGAGGGATTGACTATCTCCGAGGTCTCGCCCGAGTCTGCGGGGACCCACTCGCCGCCGATAAAGTTCAGGGATTCTATCTGCGATTCGATCAAGGTCTTCCTCCTAGATAAAACGCCTACCTCTTCTCTCTACCCGATTCTCGCCCATTCTATGAGCCGACCTACGCCACCTCGTTCTCCAGCACGAGATCCCCGACCGAGATCCCGACCAGGTCCCCGGGCACTAGCGTGAAATCGTCTTCGGGTACGATCCCCGTGCCGGTCATCAGGAAGGCCCCGCCGGGAAAGGCTAGCTCCCTGCCGAGATAGGCCGCAAGTTCTTCGGGGGAGCGCTTCATCTGTGAAGTGTTTATCTCGTCCTCGAAGACGATGGCGTCGCCGCGCCGAATGCTCATGGTGATGCGGAGGTCCCGCATCGAATCAGGATCGGAGATCACGATGCCTGGCCCCAGAGAGCATGCGCCGTCGTAGACCTTGGCCTGCGGAAGATACAGCGTGTTCTCGCCTTCTATGTCCCGCGAGGACACGTCGTTGCCCGCGGTGTAGCCGACGATCTCCATCCCACTGTTGACGACCAGGACTAGCTCGGGCTCGGGCACGTTCCAATGGCTGTCCCCGCGGACGCGTACCATGTTGCCGTGGCCCACGACCCGCCACCCTAAAGACTTGAAGAAAAGCTCGGGCCGCTCGGCGTCGTAGACTTTCTGATAGGCGTCGGCGTCCGTCGACTCCAGCTCGCGGGCCTCCCTGCTCTGCAGGTAGGTCACCCCGCTGGCCCAGACCTCGTGTGCCTGCTCGATCGGCGGCAGGAGCGCGTCTTCGGCCGGCCCTTCGGTATCCAGATCCTCCAGGAAGCTTCGGACATCCGCGCCAGGCATATCGAGCAGCAGCTCCAGCGTGAAGTCCTGCGGAAGGTAGTGTTCGTCCAGCGCCCAGCGAGGGCCGGTAGCGGTCTGATGATGGGATAGATACATGGTGGTCAATCCTCCTCTCCTCGCAAACACAACCTAACACGATCTCCGCGTCGTTGCGCGGAACACGGGTGGTGGTAATGTGGTGCCACCAGTGGCTTTCGAGGAGGATGGGATGGAGATACTGCCGGGGATACACCGCATCGAATCGGACCTCGGGGGGCGGTTCATGTGCCAGTACCTGCTCGTCGGGGAGGAGAGAACGGTCCTCGTCGACACGGGCCTCGCAGGGACGCCCGAGGAGGTCATCGTCCCCTACCTGGGGGAGATCGGGCTCGGCGTCGAGGACGTGGACGAGGTGATCATAAGCCACGCCGACGTCGACCATTGCGGCGGCAACCGTGCCCTCAAGGAGATGAACCCGGAGCTCAGGTTCTCGTGTGGCGAGGCCGACCGGGCGTGGGTGGAGAGCACCGGGCGGATAATGGCGGAGATCTACCTCTGGTCAGAGCCCTACGGCTTTGGCCCCGACGAAGAGTCGAGAGGCTGGATTCGCACGGAGCTAGGCGGCGACTCCCCTGTGGACGTGGGCCTGCGCGGCGGCGAGACCTTGCGGCTGGGGCCAGACTGGCGGGTCGAGTTCCTGCACGTTCCCGGCCACACGCCGGGCCACCTTGGCATCTGGGATGCGAAGAACGACGCGGCCATCATCATAGACGCAGTGCTCGAGAAAGGTATCTACGACCGTGAAGGCAACCTCCTGCAGCCGCCGCGCTACTTCGACGCCACCGCCTACCAGAACACCATCCGCAATCTCCGCTCCATGCATCCGGGCCATCTCCTCACAGCCCACTACCAGCCCATGCGAGGCAAAGAGGCCCTCGACTTCCTCGACCGCTCACTCGACTTCACCATGCAAGTCCACCGCGTGGTTGGCGAAGGGTTGGAGAACGGGATGACAGATCTTTGGACGCTCACGAAGCACGCCGACGCGGAGCTCGGCCCGTACCCGGCGTTCATGGTCGAACTAGGAGCGGGCGTCCGGACGCATCTTGGGCTGCTTGGACCAAACGGGTTGCGCTAGCCCTCCGGATCTTTGACGAAGTAGAGGAGCTCGCCGGGACGGAGCAGCTTTTGCGGACGCATCGGGTTCAGGCCGTAGAGGTGGCTGACGAAATGTCCTGGGTCGACAGTGTTGCCTTCGATCAGGTCGTAGTGCGTTGGCACGATCAGACCGATATCCAGCGTCTCGGTGAGCTCCGCGGTCTCGCGGAGGTCGGTGTTCCCGATGATGCCCCTCCCTGTTCTGAAGTAGTCGCGGCCGTTGATCGGCACGAAGGCCACGTCTATGTCCCAGGCGGAGAGGGTTTCGATCAGGCCGTCGTAGACCACGGTGTCGCCGGCGTGGTAGACAGTAACATTGTTCCACTCGATCACGTAGCCCAGATAAGGGTAGCCGCGCTTTGGGTCGCGCTCCAACTCCGTGTGGGCCGAAGGGACGGCCGTGATCCTGGACCCCGCGATTTCTACCGGCTCCCCGATCTCGGGCACGAGGATGCGCTTCTCATCCAGCCCCGCCTCGACGAGGGTGTCGTTGCTGGTGAAAGGCGCGACGAAGCGTGCCTCAGGCGAAGCCTCGGAGAGCGGCATTACGGTGTCCGGATCGGTGTGGTCGACGTGGACATGGGTCAAGAGTACGGCCGAGGCATTGGTGACCTCGGCGGGGGCGAGCGGTGGGGGGAAGGTGCGCGGTAGGCTGCCGCCTTCGCCGTCGGAGTCGGTGAGGTAGGGGTCGACGTACAAGACGCCGGTAGGACCCTTGATCGCTACCCCCACCTGCCCGAGCCCCCAGAAGGCTAGCGACCGTTCTCCTACCTCCAGCGCGTCGATCCTGCCGATCAGGTCGATCCCGACCACCTCCCCTTCTCGAATCTCCATCGCCGAAACTCTCCTCGAACCG
>DASTKM010000153.1:0-2190 GCA_035715885.1 Rubrobacter sp. | reverse complement strand
CGGGCACTGCCTCCGCATTGGACGACGACGCGGTAGCGGCGGGTCGCGACGTCGGTTCGGCTGCAGTCTTCTCCCGCACCCTTGATGGGGCAACCCTCACCTTCCGTTCCGAAGGCGGTAGGATAGTCGACGAGCAGACCGGCAGCGAATGGAACGCTCTGGGGCGCGCCCTTGAGGGCGAGCTCACAGGAGAGCAGCTGGAGCGGGTTGTCAGCATCGACCACTTCTGGTTCTCCTGGGCAGCCTTCCGCCCCGATACGCGAGTCTACAAACTCCAAGGTGCGAGGTGAGAATGGCAAGATTCTTGACGTTGACGGCGCTTCTGGCAGCTATGTTCGTCATCGCCGCATGCGGCGGAGGCGGCCCTCAGGGATCCGAACGGGACGCCCCGACGGAGCCCCAGCAGTCGCAGGCGGCGCCCGCTCCGGCGGAAGACGAGGCCGCAGAGAGCGCAGAGGAAAACGCGCGGCGAAGCGAAGAGTCATCCGGCCAGAGCGTCACGACCATTGAAGGCGAGGAGGTCAAGCTGGGGGCACAGGGCGACGTCACGGCGCTGTTTTTCATGGCAGGGTGGTGATCTAGGTGCATGGAGGAAGCTCGGACGTGGTCCGAGATCCTCCCGGCCTACGAGGATCGTGGGCTAAACATGCTGATGATATCCATAGACCCTTATGAGACAGAGCAGTCCATCGAAGCGTTCAACGCCCAGGCCGGAGTGGAAGACCCCCTGCCCACCGTCATCGACGGCGGGGATATCGCCCGGCGGTTCGGCGCGAACGCGTTGGAGACCACGATAATCCTCGACCAGAACGGCGAAGAGGTCTACCGGGACGTCACCATCTCAGACGCCAAGACCTTGAGGTCGGAGCTCGAGGGCGTGCTGTGAGCGCGCTTCAAGAGCTTGTCACCGAGTGGCTCACGAGCATCAGCGCACTGCTTCCGGTGGGCTTCGCTTTCGGCGCAGGGATGGTGGCGGCAGTCAACCCCTGCGGGTTCGCGATGCTGCCCGCCTACCTCTCTCTCTACCTCGGCGCTCGGGAGGAAGAGTTCGCCAAGCGTCCGGCGGGTACCAGGGCGTTGCGGGCGCTACTGGTGGGCTTCGCCGTCTCTTCGGGGTTCGTGTTGCTCTTCGCGGCGGCCGGCGTCGTGGTGGCGGCCGGAGGACATGCCCTCCTCGGGGTGATGCCCTGGGTAGGGCTTTCTATCGGCGTAGTGCTGAGCGTGCTGGGCCTGTGGATGCTGGCGGGGCGGAGTTTGTACGTTGGCTTCTTCCAGCGTATCGCTGGTCGGCTCGGTTCCCCTAACCTGGCGAGCCTCAAGGGCTTTTTCCTCTTCGGCCTCGGATACGGGGCTGCCTCGCTCAGCTGCACCCTGCCGGTGTTCCTGCTCGTTGTGGGCAACGGGATTGCCGCCGGCGGCTTCCTGCCGGCCATGGCCCGCTTCATGGGCTACGCCTTGGGGATGGCCTCGGTTATCGTGACGCTCACGCTGGCCCTCGCATTCTTCAAAGTAGGACTCGTCGCCCGGTTCGGCAGGGCAATACCGTACGTGCGACTGACCTCGGCGATCCTCCTGTTGGGTGCGGGGGTGTACCTGGTCCTCTACTGGTTGACGCGCCTTACCCAGGCTGCTCCATTAGGATAGGAAGATCATTTGAGAGGTTGACTGACACTCGGTTTCCGAGTGCTCTTCTCCAAGAGGCGCCTATGTGAGGGCTTGGTCGGCAGCCCCCACGTCATCTCAGGATGGGGCATACCGATGCCTGACGTGGCGTTCACGACCTGGTCGGGTAAGCAAGACACAGCCAGTTCAGAGGAGCCTACGAGACGATGTTTGGTGCAGCCCTGGGTCCGCAACCCTCTTGAGAGCCTCAATGTCCTTGATGTGTATCCTGCGGCGCCTCAACTCGATGATCCCAGCCTGCTGCAGAAGGGTGAAGGCCTTGGTCACGGTCTCGCGCTTGGAGCCGATCATGGTCGCTAGCTGCCGGTGGGTGTAGCGGGTGGGTACCTTGTAGCCTTCTCTCGTCACCACCCCTTCGCTATCTACGAGCCTGAGGATAAAGCTTGCAAGGCGAGCAGGAACCTCCTTGAGGGCTATATCCTCCATCAGGTCCTCCGCGAGGGAGAGCCGTTCGCTCAGGACGCTCATCACTTTCAGGCCGACCTGGGGCTTGTCCATTACGAGCCG
>DASTKM010000152.1:0-16805 GCA_035715885.1 Rubrobacter sp. | reverse complement strand
TCCTCCCGCCTGAAGCCGAGGTGGGCGTGGGCGTTGACCGCGCCAGGGATGATCGTGTAGTTGGGGAAGAACCTGACCTCGGCGTCAGGGTTCTCGCGTCCGACCTCTGCGATGGCTCCCACGGCCTCTATGCGCCCCTCTATTACGAGCACTGCACCGTCCTCCAGAGGGGGTGACGAGATGGGCATCAGGGTTCCGGCCGCGAAGATCACAGGTCCGGCATGGCTCTCAGGCATCTCTCCCGACCACCTCCGAGGCCACAGACTCCAGGAACTCGCGCTCGGGGCTAACGGGCAGGAGGTCGAGGTCTTCGAGGGCCGCGTCGATCTCGCCCTTGGCCCATTCCTCGGTCCTGGCCACGGCGTCCGTGGCGAGCACAGCTTCTATGCCTGCCTCGAGCAGCTCAGGAGTCGGGCTCGGGTCTGCGAGGACCCGCCGGATCTTGCCCGCCTCGCCTTCGCTCAAGGCGAAGATGACCGGCAGCGTCACGGTGCCCTCGACGAGGTCCGTGCCTATGCCCTTGCCCATAAGGCCTGGCTTGCCGACGAGGTCCATTATGTCGTCTGACATCTGAAAGGCTATGCCAAGGGCCTGTCCGTAACTGGCGAGCGCGTCTATCTGCACGAGCGAGAGCCCGCCAAGCGTTCCGCCGGCCACGCACGCAGCCTTAAACAGGCCTGCGGTCTTCTTCCTTATGTGCTCCAGGTACGCCTCGACGTCGACCGTCGCCCCGTTCGCGCGGTACTGCTCCAGTTCCCCCACTGCGAGCCCCACCGAGGCCTCGGCGAAGGCGCGGATGAGCCTAGGGTCCCCGATCCTCGCAAGCTCCGAGAAAGCTTCGGCGAAGAGGTAGTCTCCTGTGGCCGCCGCGAGCTCACACCCGTACGCGGCGACGGTGGTAGGCACGCCGCGCCTGCTCTTGGCCCGGTCCACGATATCATCGTGGATCAAGGTGGCCGTGTGGAGTACCTCTATGGCGCTCGCCGCCCCGAGCAGGTCCTCCTGCCCGGGCTCCCCCATGCGTGCGCTCAACACCAGGAGCAGCGGCCTGAGACGTTTCCCCCCTGACGTAAGGGCCCCGAGCGCCGGCTCGACCAGATCGGCAGGGGCACTCCCGGCCACCCCGACGAGAAGGCCCTCGACCTCGTCGATGGTCTCGAAGGTGCCCTCGGGTAGCGCGGTATGGAGCCTGCTAGCCTGCGTCGTTTGACCTGATCCCACGATGGAGCGTGATGATGCCGCCTGCGAAGCGCTCCCATGTAACGTTTTGTAATCCATTACGTCCTATTATGTCAGCTAATTCGCCGGGCGCTACGAACTCTTTCACGGATTGTGGAAGATAAGCGTAAGCTGATGGGTCACCGGAGATCCAACCTCCGAGCATTGGAACGATCTTATCGAACCACACCCCGTAGAACGCGGAGGAGACCCTGCCCGTTGGCCGCGCTATCTCTAGGCACACCGCAACCCCGCCCGGCCTGAGCGTACGCGCCATCTCGGAAAAGAGCGCGTCGAGGTCGGGGATGTTCCTCGCACCGTAAGCTATGGTGGCCGCGTGGAAGGCGCCGGAAGGTACATCCTGGAGGTCGGTCGCATCCCCGAGCCGGTATTCGACGTTGGGCGCTGATTGTGCGGCGTGCAGCATCTCCCTGGAGAAGTCGACGCCCAACACGTAGCCCTCAGGCCCCACCTTCTTCGCGAGGTGGCGCGTGAGGGTCCCCGTGCCGCAGGCGAGGTCGAGCGCCCTGCCGCCTGCCCTCAGGTCCGTTGCCCTGACCACCTTCCTGTTCCAGAGTCGGTTGAGTCCCGCGGTCATTAGGGTGTTCATGAGATCGTAGCGGCCTGCGATCCGGTCGAACATCTCGCGCACCAGCAGCGCCCGCTGTGCCCCCGAGGGCAATTTGTTTCGGGTTCCGTTACCCACTACTCCGCCCACGCAGCTCCTCAGCGGCCTCCCTGATCCTCGCCTCGGACCTCTGTTCTCCCTCCTCCGAGATGATGTGGAGGAGGCCTGCGAGATGGGGAGTCCACGTATGTAGAGAGACTGCTCCGCCAGCGGCGATGCGTCCTGCGCCGTCGCGGATCATACGGCTCGCCACAGCCACGAACCGCGGTTCGTCCAGACGGGCTATCGTCTCGACCGCCAGCGCGTACGCGTTGTCCCCGACCAGGACGTCGTCATCGGTCGCCCTACCTCTTGCGTAGTGGGCGTCGAAGCCTTGCTGCAGGTACCCGAGTGCCTCGGCCACGACCCCGGCGCGCTCGTCCTCCTCGGGAAGGCCTGCGACGGCCTTGAGAAACGTGTCCTCGAGCGAGAGCTCCGGCGTGCGTCCGGCCGTCTCTTCCACCTAGTCCCTCCCATCGAACCACTCGCGTGCCGCCTCGAAGGTCCTCTGAAAGTCCACCTCAGAGTGGGCTGTAGAGATAAAGCCGGCCTCATACTGGCTGGGGGCCAGGTAGACCCCGCGGGAGAGCATGTGCCAGAAGAAGTCCTTGAACGCCCCGGTGTCCGAGGCGGTTGCTGAGCGGAAGTCCGTTACGGGACCGCCGGTGAAGAAGATGCTCACCATCGAGCCGACCTGGTTTATGGTGCAGGGTCTGCTTCCGGCAGAGGCGGCTTCGCTCATCCCTTCCCGCCAGCGCGCCCCGAGTTCTTCCAGCCGGTCGTAAAAGCCCGGCTGCCCTGCGGCGCGCAGGGTCGCCAGGCCTGCGGCCATCGCGAGCGGGTTGCCCGACAGCGTGCCTGCCTGGTAGACGGGGCCCGAGGGTGCGACCTGATCCATGATCTCCCGTCTCCCACCGTATGCACCGACAGGGAGTCCGCCGCCGATTATCTTACCGAGGCATGTCAGGTCGGGCGTAACGCCGAAACGCTCCTGCGCCCCCCCACGGGCGAGCCTGAAACCAGTCATGACCTCATCGAAGATGAGGAGCGTGCCATAGTCGTTTGTGATCTTGCGTAATCCTTCGAGATAACCCTCTTTGGGGGGAACACAGCCCATGTTTCCAGCGACGGGCTCCAGGATAATGGCGGCGAATTCTTCTCCCTCGCGCGCGAAGAGATCACGCACCGCCCCGAGGTCGTTGTAAGGCAGGACTGCAGTATCTCTGGCTGCACCACTTGTAACGCCCGGGCTGTCAGGGAGGCCGAGGGTGGCCACACCGGAGCCGGCCGAGACGAGGAGAGCGTCGCCGTGGCCGTGGTAGTTGCCGTCGAACTTCAGGATCCTCTCCCGGCCCGTGTAGCCGCGGGCGAGCCTGATGGCGCTCATCGTCGCCTCCGTCCCCGAGTTGGTCATCCTGACCATCTCGATGGAAGGGAAGGCTCCACAAACCAACTCGGCGAGTTCGACCTCGAGTTCCGTCGGGGCGCCGAAGGTCGTTCCCTTCCTGGCCGTGGTCTCTATGGCCTCGATGACCTCTGGATACGAGTGCCCGAGTACGAGCGGACCGTAGCTCATCACGTAGTCGATATACGAGTTGCCATCCACGTCGAAGATGCGCGAACCTTCGCCGCGCTCCATGAACAGTGGGTCTCCGCCGACCGGGCGGAAAGCGCGCACGGGGCTGTTGACGCCACCCGGCATTAGCCCGACTGCCCGTTCCATCAGCCTGGCCGAGCGGTCCATGGCGAGCTTCGTTCTGGCGTCTACGCTCTCTCCGCTACCTTGCAAACGCGTCAACCCCCTTCGCTGCGTCTGTTTGAAGTCTATTACCCTGGGCCGGTACCGACCGTGACAGAGCTTACCCCACATGGCGAACCGGCGGGCTGTTCTCACCACTCTCAGCGTCGTCCGTTCAGGCGAAATCCAGCGAGGATGACCAATCCTCCAACGGCCAGAAAGGCTGCGCCCATTACGGCCCAGAACATCTGTCCGGTCATGAAGCTGCCGGGCAATATACCGATGCCCTGCAACAACCAGATGCCGCCCATGAGGATCATCAACCCTCCCGCGATCAGCAGCGCATAGCGCATACGATACCTCCAGGTCCAGATCCAGGGCTCAGGCCATGCGCCATTCAACGACCCCGCGAAGTACGTGGTAGATGGAAGCCTGGACCTCCTGGATGCGCGGGATGTAGTCGGAGCGGACGACGACCGCGTAATCCGCCAACCGCTCAGCGACGATCCTACCTCCATCGTAGCCCACGATGCCGACCGTCAGTAATCCTCGCTTTCGGGCTTCGGCGAGCGAGGCGAGTATGTTAGCGGAGCCCCCGCTCGTCGAGATACCGACCGCTACGTCCTCTGGCTTCGCGTGGGCGATGAGCTGGCGGGCGAAGATCGCCTCTGTGCCGATGTCGTTGGCTATGGCCGTTATGTTGGCCGGCTCAGCGGACAGGGAGACCGCCGGGATCGTGCCGAAACCCTGGGGTGGGTCAACGCAGTCCGAGACAAGATCGTTCGCGTCCGTAGCCGAGCCGCCGTTACCGAAGGTGATGAGCTTGCCTCCACGCTCCAGTCGTTCGGTGACGGCCACGGCTATGTGGGCGATGGCGTTGGCCTGTGACTCGGCTGCCGCGGCCCGCAGGGTGTTCACCTCCTGCATCTTCTGGAGCATAGAGCCCTGTACATCGCGCACGACCTCTTCGAGCGGCTGCTGCCCTTTGCCGAGGAAGGGGTAGAGGAAGGAGGAATTGCCCACGTCATGGCCCTGTTCGCGATGTTCGAAGTACACGTGGACCGTCTCCCAGAGCACGTGGTAGAGGACCTCGAAGACTTCCTGAACGACAAACGGGTCCCCATCAGGCGGCGAGAACGAATACTCACCCGCCTCGCCCGTCAGGCTGAACGTCAGCGCTCCCCGCTCTCGCGCCGCCTGGACCGCCCGCTCGACCGGCTCGTCCGCCTCGGGGAACGCGAAGCCCATTACCATGTCTTCGGGCCGCAGCAGGACGGGCAGGCGCCTCTCGAAATCGGGACCGAGGTCGAGCGCGGGCAGTGCCCTCTTGCCCACGATCACCGGGTGCACGAACTCGACCGAGACGTGCTGCGCGTCGGTAGCCGCAGAGCCGTTTCCGAATGCCAGGAGCCTCCCACCGGCCAGGAAACGCCGGGACATCTCGTGGCAGGCTTCGGCAAGTCTCGGGGCCTCGGCGTCGAAGAAAGACTCGAAGATCTGGTTGCGCCGGAGCAGTTCTTCTCTGCTGCGGATAGCGAGGATGTCGGTATCTGCCTGCTTCACCGTTTACACCTCCAGCCCGTCAAGCTCCACTCACAGTGCCTGCCGCGCCAGACGTGTGGCCGTCTCGACCTAGAAGGCTCGTTGAGCACTCAACGTTCTTGGGCGTTGGCTTGTGTCATCATGTTGGCCTTGCCTGCTCCCAATTGTATCTTCCTTTCCAGGAACGAACGCTGACAAGCCTTCTTCGCTTTGCTTCTATTTCGCTCGAGGCAATGAATTGTGGAGGCAAGGTCTTATGCTCGGTGAGCCGGGTAGAACGCTCTCGCCCAATGACTACCTTCTCGTCTATGATCTCTTGGACATATTCAATGGCCGCCGCAACGCATAGACTCTCCGATCCTTCCTCGCAAAGTATCTGGCTTTCGGCGCCGCCAGGCGGCACTCCATCGCTGAAACTTATCTCGATGCAATCGTCCCTTGCCAAAATCGATAGATAGCTCTTTTCGTCCGCCGGTGAGTAGACTCGCACATAAAGGCTCTCGAGGTCATCACTCGCTTCGGACTCTACGAACTGGGCATGATCTTGCCATTCTGGGAATCGGGTGAAGAGGTGCCGCCACGAGATCTCAGACAGGTCGGTTGGAGATTCTCTATTCATGGTTCATGATCTCTACTCATCCCGCCCGCGAGATCAGGGCCACAATCTCCTCAACATATCCTCGGCAACGGGTCGCCGACGAGCATGTCTATCATGCGGGTACCGCCGAAGCCGGTGTGCATGACGACCATGCGCGCCGGTTCCTCGCGCACTTCGCCGATGACCTGGGCTTCCTCGCCGCCTTCGGTATTGCGCAGGGATTCGAGGGCGGCTTCCGCTTGATCTGGAGCTACCACAGCGAGGAGTTTGCCTTCGTTCGCGACATAGAGTGGGTCTATGCCAAGGATCTCACAGGCCCCGTGCACGACGTCCCGGATCGGGAGCTTCTCCTCCCAGAGCACGACGCCATAACCTGAGTCGCGGGCGAGCTCGTTCAGCACGGTCCCGACGCCGCCTCGGGTCGGGTCACGCATGAAACGCAGGTCAGGGCCTGCGGCGATCATGAGGGCTTTGGCAAGCGATGTGAGGGGCCTGGTGTCGGAGAAGACTTCGGCTTCCAGCTCCAGGTCGCCGCGCGCGATCAGGATCGCAGCACCGTGATCTCCCAATGTGCCTGAGCACAGGATCTTGTCTCCGGGCCTGACGGCGGCTGACGAGAGTTTCAACTCCTGATCCGCGACGCCTACTCCGGTAGTGACGATGTAGAGCCCGTCGCCCTTGCCGCGCTCCACCACTTTGGTGTCGCCCGTTGCTATGGAGACCCCTGCCTTCTCGGCGGATCTCGCCATAGCTTCGATCTCATGGGTAAGTACGTCTGTTGCGAGTCCCTCCTCGATGATGAGGGCGGCGGAGAGGCCCATAGGGGTGGCGCCCGAGACGGCGAGGTCGTTGACGGTGCCGTTTACCGCCAGCTCCCCTATAGAGCCGCCGGGGAAGACGAGGGGGCGCACAACGAAGGAGTCGGTGGTCAGGGCGATGCTGGCGTCGCCGAAGGGGAGCATTGCAGCATCGGCTAGCGGGACGAGGGCCGGGTTTTCGAGGGTAGGAAGGAGCAGGCCTTCGATCAGTTTGTGGGTCGCCTTGCCCCCGGCGCCATGGCTCATGTCTATACGCGGGGATGTGAAGGTCGGGTGGCGTCGGCGGTTCTGTTCCAGCGCGTCGAGGACGCGCTGCTCTCTCTCGCTCATTGTTTGGTCCCGATCTCGACCTTCTCGAACGACTGGCGCCCGAAGTTGTAGTAGGCGGCGCAGGCTCCCTCGGATGAGACCATGAGCGTGCCTAGCGGATGCTCGGGCGTGCAGGCGGTGCCGAAGACCTTGCATTCCCAGGGTTTGAGTACGCCCTTGAGTACCTCGCCACATTGACAGGCCTTCGGGTCGGCGACACGCACACCTGGTACGGAGTAGCGTAGTTCGGCGTCGAAGTCTGCGTAGGCGTCCGAGAGCTTGAGGGCCGACTGGGCTATAAAGCCCATCCCCCGCCACTCGAAGTACGGACGAAGCTCGAAGACCTCGGCCATGCTCTTGAGGGCCGCAAGGTTGCCTTCCCAGGGGACGATCCTGCTGTACTGGTTTTCGACCTCGCAGCGTCCCTCCTCGAGCTGGCGCATGAGCATGAGGATGGACTGCAAGAGGTCGAGTGGCTCGAAGCCGGCGACCACGCAAGGCTTGCCGTAGTCCTCGGGCATGAACTCGTATGGCCTGCAGCCGATGACGGTCGAGACGTGCCCGGGTCCGATAAACGCGTCCAGGCGCAGATCCGGCGAGTCGAGCAGCGCCCGCACAGGCGGGACGATCGTTACGTGGTTGCAGAACACGGAGAAGTTCTCGAGACCCTCCTTCTTCGCCCTCTGCAGGGTCAGCGCCGTCGATGGGGCCGTGGTCTCGAAGCCGATGGCGAAGAAGACCACCTCGCGGTCGGGGTTCTCGCGCGCAACGCGCAGGGCGTCGAGCGGTGAGTAGACCATGCGGATGTCAGCGCCTTCGGCCTTTACCTCGAGCAGGTTTCCTTTCGAGCCAGGGACGCGCATCATGTCCCCAAAGCAGGTGAAGATGACTTCGGGGCGCTCGGCGACGGCTATCCCGTCGTCTACGCGTCCCATCGGGAGGACGCAGACCGGGCAGCCGGGCCCGTGTACCAGCTCTATCTGATCCGGTAAGAGATCCTTTATCCCGTGGCGGTAGATGGTGTGGGTGTGGCCGCCGCAGACCTCCATCAGCTTGTAGTGTCTTGCAGGGTCTGTGATCGCTGCTATCTCAGCTGCTACGGCGCGGGCGATCTCGGCGTTCCTGAACTCATCCACGTATTTCATGGTTGCCTCCCTTCGGTCGGCAGCTTGTCAGCCCTTTGGACCTTTCCTATGGCGACGCCGCCGTGAGTCAGCAGGACTTCTCCTGTTGTTACTGGGGCGACTAGCTCCACTGCGATCTCGGTCCGATTCCCGACTGCGTCTTCGCAGAGGGCGTCGTCGCCCTCGATGGAGATCACTCGAAGCGGGATGCCGGTGTCTGAGCAGACGACGCAGCCGTCGTGGTCTAGTGTGCAGTAGGAATTCTGTGGGTTCGCCTGTTCCATGGCTACTCTATCTGGGAGGCGCGTAGCTCAGCCAGCTCCTGCTCGTAGGCCTCGCCGATATCTTCGAGCGCCTGTAGCTGGGACTGCGCCTCAGTCTCGTTCAGCCTGGACATCGCGAAGCCGACGTGGATCAAGACCCAGTCCCCTATCTCGACCTGCTCGTCCTCGTTGTGGACGAGGCCTATGTTGATGTTGCGCCTGACCCCGCTCACTTCGGCTTTTGCGAGCAGAAGGTCCTCGTCAATTATCTCGACTATCCGGCCGGGAATTCCAAGGCACATGATCGACTCCCTTCGTGTTTAGCATTTCAGCCCTTTCTCCCGCAATACTGTATCCGCCAGTATTGCTTGTCCTAGTGCCAGGCCGCCGTCGTTAGTGGGGACGCGTTGGTGTCTGTGGACCACGAATTCCTTCTCCTCCAGTAGGCCTGTTGTCTGGGTTAGTAGGAGCATGTTCTGGAAGGTGCCGCCTGAGAGGGCGACTGTGCTTACTCCTTCTGACTCTCTGATTCGTTCGCAGACCATGGCGACTACAAGGGCCATGGTATGGTGGAACGTGGCTGAGATTTCGGGGATAGGGCGCCCAGCGATCAGGTCTTCGACTACGGCGGCCACGACTTCGCTGGTCTCGACTATCCAGGCGACGGCCTCGGGGCGCAGGCTGATGGGGTAGGCCCTGTTCGTGGGGGCGTGGGCGATCAGCTCGAGCTCTATGGCTGCCTGTCCTTCATAGGTCGTGTGCCTGGAGCCGGGTAGGCCAACGAGTGCGGCTACGGCGTCGAAGAGCCGGCCTGCGCTCGAGGTGGGCGGCGTGTTGAGTTTGTGCTCCACTAGACGGGAGATGAGCCTTACGTTCCGTTCACCTGCTTCCCCTACGGCGGCGAGCCGAAGCCGTAGGGTATCCTCTTCTCCATAGAGCTTGATGAGTTGCGCGAGCGCCATTCGCCAGGGCTGGCGGATGGCCGCCGATGCCCCCGGCATCGGCGCATACTCCAGGTGCGCCCGCCGCGTGAACCCCTTTTCCAGACTTCCCTCGAAAAACTCTCCGCCCCAGATGGCCCCGTCTATACCATAGCCGGTCCCGTCGAGGGCGACCCCGATTACGTGCTCGTCGCCCGGCCGCTCGTTGTCAGCGAGGCAGCTCGCGACGTGCGCGTGGTGGTGCTGTACCCCGAGAGCGGGGAGCCCGGTTTCCTCGAGCTCGCGGGCGTATTTGGTGGATAGGTACTCGGGATGGAGGTCGTAAGCTACCAGCTCGGGGCTCACGTCGAAGAGCCTGCAATAATGCTCGATTCCTTCCCTGAACGAGCGCAGCGTCTCGTAGTTCTCCATGTCCCCGATGTGGTGGCTCATGAAGGCGTGGCGGTCTCTGACCAGGCAGAACGTGTTCTTGAGCTCTCCACCGCAGGCCAGGGTGTGCCTGCTGAAGTCCGCGGCCAGCCGGAGCGGTGCAGGGGCGTAGCCACGGGAGCGACGGACCGGGTACGGCCTTCCTCCCGCTGTACGGACCACGGTGTCGTCGCAGCGCATGTGGATCTCACGGTCGTGGATGAGGAAGTAGTCGGCGATTTCGCACAGCTGATCCAACGCTTCCTCGTCGCGATAGGCGATGGGCTCATCCGCGTTGTTGCCGCTGGTCATGACGAGCGGGATGCCCGCGTCGCGCAAAAGCAGGTGGTGCAGCGGCGTGTAAGCGAGCATCACGCCCAGGGTATTCTGGCGAGGGGCTACCTCTTCGGCGACACCGGAACACTCCCTACGTTCCAGGAGGACTATGGGGCGTGCAGGCGAGGTGAGCAGCGCCTCTTCGTCAGGGGAGACGAAGCAGATCTCACGTACCTGAGCGAGGCCGCCTGCCATGAGCGCGAAGGGCTTGTCCTGGCGCACCTTGCGGCCCCGCAGGGTCCTTACAGCCTTCTCGTCGAAAGGCTCGCAGGCCAGATGGTAACCGCCGAGACCCTTTATGGCGACGATAGCCCTGCCACGCAGCATCTGCGCGGCGCGTGCAATGGGGTCATCCGGGCCGTCGTAAAGCTCGTGCCCGAACCTGTCGAGCAGCCTTACCTGCGGTCCGCAGACGGGACAGGCGTTGGGTTGGGCGTGGAAGCGGCGGTCGGCGGGATCCTCGTACTCGCGGCGGCAGTCGGGGCACATAGTAAAGCGAGACATCGTAGTCGTGGCCCTGTCGTAAGGAACTGTGCGGGTGATGGTGAAGCGCGGGCCGCAGTTCGTGCAATTGGTGAAAGGGTAACGGTAACGCCGATCCGTGAGGTCCAGAAGCTCGGCCAGGCAATCGTCGCAGGTTGCGACGTCCGGCGAGACGAGGGCCTGACGGCGGAGTCCCTCCCTGCTCTCCTCGATGCGGAACTCTACGTCCCCGAGGGTCGCGAGCGGTTGCCAGAAGACGGACTCGACCGTGGCCAGGGGAGGAGGGTCCTCCTCGAGCACGCGCACAAAGCGTTCGAGCTCCTCCGGCGCGCCCTCGACCTCGATACTGACGCCCTCAGCGTCGTTGCGGACCATCCCCGAGAGCCCGTGCCTGCGCGCCAGTGCGTAGACGAAAGGCCTAAAGCCAACCCCCTGCACGATGCCACGGACGGTGACCCCGCGGCGCTCGCGGACAGGGGCTTTCATGGTGTAAGGCATCGTGGCCAGGCGCTGGTATTCATTTAGCGTCTCTGTTCAACGGTCTAGTAGCGTGCGTTCGCAGTTCGTACCCCCAGCGCTCTACATGTTGCGCATCTTTATGTAACGTTGGATCTCCGGCCACTGCGCGGCTACGGCGGCTCCAGCCCCCAGTAATACTCCGAGGAACAACAGCTTCTTCACGACTTCACCTCACTTTCTGTGGAGGACCCGGCCGATTTTCCGGGTCCTCTGTCCGTGCCATCGTCCGTAACGAGTGACTCCACCAGCTTCGCGGCTTCCTCCACCGCCCCGCGTACCGGTTCGCTCAGTTCCATCAGCATGTCATCGTATTCTTCTCCGCCTGGGATCACCTGCGGCTCGCAGCCGACCACGACGGTTCGGGCCGGTCGGGCGCCCAGGGCGCGAGCCAGCCTGATGACCCTGACAGGGTCCATCCCGTGGGTGTCGAGCGAGACCGCTCCATCTTCCTCGATCTCCGGCTCGATGAGGTAGACGGTGCCAGGCTCCCCGTCACGCGGGGTGGCGTCGACGAAGACGACCAGGTCGTAATCTTCGTGCAGGGCGTACGCGAGATCCATTCCACGGATGCCGAAGTCCACGACCTCGAGGCCCTCCGGCAGCTTGCGTTCGGAGAGTCGCCCTACCACCTCGACCCCGAAGCCGTCGTCGCCGAGGAAGACGTTGCCGATGCCGGCGACGAGGATGCGCCTACTCATCGGCGGCCTCAGGGTCGAGCGGCACGACCTCATCGGGCGAGAAGAAAAACCTGTGCCCCAGGATATGGGCGTCTCCCAGGTCCCTGCCAGGATCGTCTTCCAGCGTGACGGACAGGTGGACCCTCTCTTCGTAGTCTTGCTCGATAGCCTCGACGAACGCGACCTTTCCCTTGAGAGCCAAATCCATGATGTCCCCTCCAGCGCGGGGCCAGAGCATGACACGGCTACCCTTGACGAGCTCGACGCCGTCCACGGTCACACTCTGGAGCGTGGGTCTTTCCTCCTGTTCCCTGAAGAAATCCATCCTAGTCCCTCAACACCCTGAACTCGCGGATGGCACCGTGCAGGTTCATCAGATCCTCCTGCGGGAGGGACTCGCACCGCTCCAGGATCTCCCGCGCCCGCGGGTCCGAGGCACGCATCTCCGCCTTCTCCTCATCAGTGAGGGTGAGAATGTTCAGGATCAGGAGCTGATCTATCTCCCCGCCGTCGAACATGTCGCCCGGGCTTTCTGGGGCGATCTCGGGATAGTCAGAGAGTATGATCGGGGAGGAGAGCAGCATGGTTCTGTTACCCTGCTCCCCGACGAGCACGGGCCACGTCTTGAGGTTCTCACACCCTTCCGCGAACCCCCGCAACTCCTCAGGAGGGTCAGTCATGGAGACGAATTCTCCCCCTGAGACTTCGAGCGTCGTGTGGGTCGAGCAGAAGGTCTGACGCAGCGTGCTCTCCCTATCCTCCCCTTCCCAGGGGGTAGTGTTGGTGATCCTGACGGTCAGTCTGAAGATCCTGTCCCGCAAAGCCTCGGCCTCTACCTCGACCGTTCCGCACAACGCGCGCCAGCTACGCACGAGAGCTCCCTCGACCTCGCCCGTTGGACTCCTGACCGCTTCCTGACTGCTCCCTCCGGGAATGTCTATACCTACCCGTACGGGTGTGTCGACTAGTTCAGAGAGGCTGAACCGTCCGACCGCTATCTCCCACTCGGTCGCCTCGTCCCACGGCAGATAGAGATCTTCCCCGATCCGTAATTCTTCGACAAGCTCGAGGATCTCGCCGCTCTTTATGCCGACCTTGCGTTCGGTTACGTGCAAGAAGCGCACCCTTACCTCGACTTGCGCCTCTTCCTCTCCCGCTATCAGGCACTGAGTCTGCATCAGCCAGGGGTCGTCTTCTCCCCTGGCCTCGCTGTATGCACGGGGGTACACCCCTCCGAACGTCCAGCGCTGCTGGTTCTTCGTCGTGGATCGGCGGTAGGGCCAGAGAATGTAGCCTTCGTAGAGCACGGCCTCGGCAATCTTTCTCACCGCGTCCACTCTAGCGCTCCACCTCCTGCTCGCTCGCCCGCAGCAGCGCCTCTACGGTGGCTTCCCAGGTTGGCAGGCCCTTGCGTACCTTGTAGTCGTAGAGCTGGTCAAAGACGTCCCTGCGGAGCCTGATCCAGGCGCTGTTCGGGAAATACTGATCCATCATCTCTTTCCACAGCCTTACGGGAAACTGGAACCCCGCCTCTTTCTCCCAGGAGATCCTTGTGGTCTGCAGCTTCCCCCCTTCTCCCGCGTAGAAGATCGTGCCGCTGAACAGGAACTCGAGCGGTACCTCACCGTGTTCGAGGGCATAGAAGTACTTGGCCGCGACGACCTCGAGGTCATAGGTACACGCAACGGGCATGTCAACGACCGTGCTCCCCGAGAACCGGGGAACCTGCAGGACGGTGTGGGTCCAGAGCAAGCTCCGCAATGTATCCTTCCATCTGCTCGGCTCGCCGAACAGCTCCAGGAGTCTCTCTTGCTCCGCATCATCGTAGTGCCGCCTGGTCGCCGCGATACGAATCTGCGTGTTCAGAGCGACGGAGCGGATAGGCTCACCATCCAGGTTCTCGATACGCAGCTTGAAGAGTATGCTCGGCACGGCGGCGAATTCGGGGACTTCAGCGCCCTCAACCCTGAACTCCAGGTCAGGCACAGCCGACTACCATCAGAAGCTGGCTCTGTCGTCGTATCGACGCCTCATCAAGCCGGCGGCAGGTTCGGGCTATTCGGGTCTATGGGGTTCCTTTTCTCGGGGTTGATGCCCGTAGACTTCCGGGCCGTAGACACCATGCTTGGACGCCCCGCTCCGATCTCGCCGGTCTCTACGAGGCCGGGATCCGCATCGGTACCACCAGGCTCGTTGCCCTGGTTTACCCCCGGCGTATGGGCGGGCGCATCATGCGTCGTGTCCGGTTTACCTACCCTTATATCCCCCATCTACCGTCTCCTTTCCTGGTAGTCTTTGTCTTGCCCTCAATCGGCGGGCGAGCCTTCAACTTCCCCTCCGAATGGTTTTGGAACGCTTCCTTAGCTCCTCGAAGAACCTGTCTATCTTCTCCCAGACTTCCCTGCCACCGCTCAGGCCCCTCCAGTGCATTCGGATGAGTCCCACAAGGCTGTAGCACTCGTCGATCGGGACCAGGAAGTGCTCCCGCGCTCCCCTTACCCGGTTTACGAGGAGCGCCTCTACATCCCGCTCCATGCCCTCCAGCACAGGATTGTACTTCTCCAGCTCCTCCCAGGAGCTCAACTTCAGGAGCGATTCCGTCGGACCCATCGGGCTTGGATAGAACGCCACGACCCTCTCGGCGGGCGTGCTGTAGAAGAAGAACGCCATATCCACCGGTATCATGAGGCTCTCCCACTGTACGTCGCTCATCTCGAAGTCTTCGAGGAAGAGGTGGCGGCCGGGTACGAGGCGGTATCTGCCCTCGCTCGCCGCTTCGCTGTCGAAGAGGATCGAACACGGCCGGCAGACGCACATGATCTCCCGCGTGGAGACTTCCAACAGGTGCCGATGCTCCGACGGTAATGGCTCGCCGCACAGGTCGCAGCACTCCTGCGCAACCTCCGCCGCCTTTGTCGCGTTCTCGGACTCTTCTCTGGCGAACCGGCGTAGCGAGGAGAAAGTGGAGAAGGCCTTCCTGTTGCCCTGCTCGACCATATACCCCTCAGCCCACCGCGCTCGGGAGGGCGATCTTTACTATGCTTCGCCACCCCTGGCCCTGACGCTCCTCGACGGCTACGTCGTCCACCAACAGCGGGATAGGCTCCAGATGTAGCTGCGGCTCGTCCAGGCATTTCCCGGCCCGGCGCACGTCGTAGCGGTGAGAGCACCCGGAGCAAGTGAGTTCCGCCTCGGCTAATCTACCCTCCTCCAACAATTCTCCGCAGCCGGGGCAGAGGTGGCGGTAGGCGTAATAGTCATCCCCCAGCTTCAAGAAGAGTACAGGTTCGTCGGAGATCTCCTTCACCAACATCCCGCCACTCGAGAGTTGGGGAAGCCCGCCGACGACCGTCCAGGAGGCTCCGTCCTCTTGTGGCCGCTTTTTCTCCTTCTTGCGTAGGGTGGGGCCCGCAATGATGGTCGGCGCCGGCTTGGGCTCCTCGGCCACGCCCTCGGCCTCTATCCCCTCCAGATCCGGGGCGGCTTTCTCGATGGCTTCCTCTATCGCCAGCTTGAGCGTCACGGTGGAGGAAGGGCACCCGCTGCAACTCCCCTGCATCCGCAGTCGCGCCACGCCTTCCTCCACGCCCAACAACTCCACGTTCCCACCGTGGGATTGCAGGTAGGGACGCACCTCTTCGAGGGCCCTGACCACCCGCGTCTCCAGGTCCAACGGGTGCAGCCCGTGCAGGAGCAGCAGGTGCGAGACCAGTTCGTCTTCGGCGAAGGCATCGAAGGTCTTCTCACGTGCTTCCCCTTCGGCGACCACCTCCATCATACGCGCCAGGCCCTCACCGTAGAGATCCAGGAGAACCCCTACTACCTCGGCGGCCTTGGACCTCGCGTTCCGGTCCGAGAGCACTTCGATCTCCTCCAGCAGCGTCTCCATCCTGGTGACGCGCTCTTGTAGTCCCTTGTCGTCTATAAGCACCCCAACACCCTTCTCGAAAGCGGGCCCCTTACAAGCGGGACCCGCCTTTTACACATCCGCCTGGTGCCGGGCCCTACTCTACGCCCAACCCCAGAGTCGGCGAGTGCCGCGCCTCGAGTATCTTGCCCTTGCCCGAGTACATATGGACCCCGCAGGGCAGACAGGGATCGAAGCTGCGCACGGTGCGCATGATGTCGATGCCCTTGAAGTCATCGGGGCCGTTCTCCTCGAAGATCGGCTGTCCCTGCACCGCATCCTCGTAGGGCCCGGGTGTGCCGTAGGAGTCGGTAGGAGACCCGTTCCACGGCGTCGGCGGATAGGGGTGGTAGTTGGCGATCTTGCCGTCTCGGATCACCATGTGGTGCGAGAGAACCCCGCGAACCGCCTCGTGGAAGCCGCAGCCGATGGCCTCGTCCGGCACCTCGAACTCCTGGAAGACCTTGGTCTCGCCCGCGCGCAAGAGCTCCAGGGCCCTATCCAGGAAGTAGAATGCCATCGACGCCGCATAGGCTATGAAGTAGACTCGGGCCCTATCTCGCTCGATGGTATTGGACCACTGGGGGATCTTCCACTCGAAGGTGGCCTCGGGCTTGGTGGCCGTCCGGGGCAGGTTGATGACCACGCTGTTGCCGGTGGCCTTGATGTAGCCGATGTCGACCAGGCCGGACAGGGCGGTCGCCCACAGCCGGGCGATCGGCCCGCCGCCGGTGTCCAGGGCAAGGTGGTCGGTGCCGTCGAACCAGCGCGGCGACATCACCCAGGAGTAGTTGTTGTCGAAGTCGCGCTTCTGGGGCTTGGGGATGGTGTGCTGGTTCCAGGGATGGCGGCGGTCGACCGGGTTCCCCACCGGGTCGTGGGTCACGAACATCGGCTGGTCTTCCCAGTCCTCGTAGTAGGAGCTGCCCAGCAGGATGCGGATACCCAGGTTGATCTTGGTCAGGTCGTTGGTGACGAGCTTGCCGTCGACGACCACGCCCGGGGTCACGAACATCTTGCGGCCCCAGTCGGTCATGGTCTCGTAGCGGAAGTCGCAGGCGTCGGGGTCATTCAGGCTGCCCCAGCAGCCGAGCTGGACCCGGCGCCGGCCGACCTCCTCGTAGCCGGGCAGGGCCTGGTAGAAGAAGTCGAACAGGTCGTCGTGCATGGGCACGACCCGCTTCATGAACTCCACGTAGCGCATCAGGCGGGTCAGGTAGTCGGTGAACAGCTGCACCGTGGCCACCGTGCCGACCC
>DASTKM010000151.1:0-4395 GCA_035715885.1 Rubrobacter sp. | reverse complement strand
TCGAAGAGAGCCCGCCCGACTTCGAGCCTGAGGACCTGGCCGAGACCCGCGCGTTCCTGGAGTGGATCGACGACGATAACTTCACGTTCCTCGGTTACCGCGAGTACGACCTGATCTCGCAGGACGGCGAAGAAGCCCTCTGCGCCGTGCAGGGGTCGGGGCTCGGCATCCTGAGGCAGACGGAATCGGGGCCGGTCTCCCGGAGTTTCGCCGAGCTCCCGCCAGGGGTGAGGCGGCTAGCCCGCACGCCAAAGCTGCTGAACCTGACGAAGGCGAACTCGCGGGCCACGGTGCACAGGCCTTCATACCTGGACTACATCGGTATCAAGAAATTCGACGAGTCGGGCGCGGTCACGGGAGAGCGGCGGTTCCTGGGGCTTTATACCTTCTCCGCCTACAGCGCGAGCGCCTTCGACATCCCCCTCGTCAGGCGCAAGGTGCGTTACGTTCTGGAGAGGGGGGGCTTCCCCGAGGGGAGCCACAACGAGAAGGATCTGATCGAGATCCTGGAGACCTACCCGCGCGACGAGCTGTTCCAGGTCTCCAAGGAAGAGCTCTTCGAGATAGCCATGGGCATACTCCACCTGCAGGAGCGCCAGCGCGTCAGGTTCTTCGTGAGGCGCGACACTTACGGGCGCTTCTTCTCCTGCCTCGTCTTCGTTCCCCGCGACCGCTACAACACATTGATCCGGGAACGCATGCAAGACATACTCCTCAAGGCTTTCGATGGCGTAAACGTAGAGTACAACGTCAGACTCTCTGAGTCCGTGCTCGCGCGCGTCCACTTCACAATCTACACGAAGCCGGGGGAGAAACCGGAATACGATGAGGAAGAGATCGAAGGCCGCCTCGTCGAGACGACCCGCTCCTGGACGGACAACCTCTACGACGCCCTGATCGAACAGTACGGCGAGGAACGGGGCACAGAGCTGTTCCGCAAGTACCGCGACGCCTTCTCCCCTGGCTACCGCGCAGGCTTCCTGCCCCGCACAGCCGTCTCGGACATCCAGCGGATGGAGAGGCTGAAGTCCAACGATGACCTGGAGATGAGCCTCTACCATCCCATCGAAGAGCCCGAGGACTTCCTTGGTTTCAAGCTGTTCAAGCTCGGGGAGCAGGTCTCGCTTTCGGAGATTCTGCCGCTGCTGGAGGACATGGGCGTCGAGGTGGTCGACGAACGCCCGCACGAGGTCAAGCCGGAGGGCTCTCCTCCAGTCTGGATATATGACTTCGGCCTCGTCCACGAGACCGACGACGAGCTGCAGACGGGTGAGGTCAGGGAGATCTTCCAGGACGCCTTCGCCCGTGCCTGGCGCGGGACCGTAGAGAACGACGGCTTCAACCGCCTCGTGTTGCGCGCCCGCCTTACCTGGCGTGAGATCTCGATGCTCAGGGCCTACTGCAAGTACCTGCGCCAGACAGGCACGACGTTCTCCCAGGATTACATGGAGGACGCCCTCGTCAACAACCAGCACATCGCCAGGCTTATCGTGGATCTCTTCGAAGCCCGCCTCGACCCGTCGCGCCGGGACAGGACCGAGAGCGAGCGGTTAGAAGAGGAGATCGAAGAAGCCCTCGAGGCGGTCGTGAGCCTCGATGAGGACCGCATCCTGCGCTCGTTCCTCAATATAACCCTGGCGACGTTGCGGACGAACTACTACCAGAGCACGCCGGATGGAGATCCCAAACCACACATCTCTTTCAAGCTGGACCCAGAGAAGATTCCCGGCATGCCGAAACCGCTACCCCGCTTCGAGATCTTCGTCTACTCCCCACGCACCGAGGGGGTGCACCTGCGCGGCGGAGAGGTCGCCCGCGGCGGAATCCGCTGGTCGGACAGGCGCGAGGACTTCAGAACCGAGATACTCGGCCTCATGAAGGCCCAGACGGTCAAGAACGCCGTCATCGTCCCAGTCGGGGCGAAGGGCGGTTTCGTCGTCAAACGCCCACCGGCAGAAGGAGGGCGCGAGGCTCTGCAGCAGGAGGTAGTCGCCTGTTACAAGACCCTGATCCGGGGCATGCTAGATATAACGGACAATATCTCGGGCGATGACATCGTCCCGCCGCCCGACGTTACACGCTACGACGATGACGACCCATATCTCGTCGTCGCCGCGGACAAAGGCACCGCAACGTTCTCTGACATAGCCAACGAACTCTCGGCCGAGTACGGCTTCTGGCTCGGAGACGCCTTCGCCTCGGGAGGATCGGTCGGCTACGACCACAAGGAGATGGGTATAACGGCGAGGGGCGCCTGGGAATCGGTGAGCCGGCACTTCCGCGAACTCGGCAAGAACATCCAGACCGAGGACTTCACCGTCGTTGGCATCGGGGACATGTCCGGCGACGTGTTCGGCAACGGCATGCTCCTGAGCCGTCACATAAAGCTCGTGGGCGCCTTCAACCACATGCACATCTTCCTCGATCCCGACCCCGATCCCGAGAAGAGCTTCGAGGAGCGCGAGCGCCTCTTCAGGCTCCCCCGCTCCTCGTGGACGGACTACGACGAGAGCATCATCTCCGAGGGCGGCGGCATCTTCCCGCGCACGGCCAAGTCAATCCCGCTCTCGCCGCAGGTGCGTGAGATGCTCGACGTCGAGGCTGAGTCCATGACGCCGACCGAGCTCATAAACGCCATGCTCAAAGCCGAGTTGGATCTGCTCTGGAACGGCGGCATCGGCACCTACGTCAAGGCTGGCTCGGAGAGCAATGCAGAAGTGGGCGACAGGGCGAACGACGCCCTCAGGGCAAACGGCGACGAGCTCAGGTGCCGCGTGGTCGGGGAGGGCGGGAACCTCGGGTTCACGCAGAGGGGGCGCATCGAGTACGCGCTCTGTGGCGGCAGGATCTACATGGACGCCATCGACAACTCGGCAGGGGTGGACTGCTCGGACCACGAGGTGAACATCAAGATCCTGCTCGACGCCATCGTCGAGGCCGGTGACATGACAGAGAAGCAGCGCAACGAGCTGCTCGCCAGCATGACGGAGGAGGTTGGGGACTTCGTCCTGCGCGATAACTACCAGCAGACGCAGGCCATAAGCCAGGCCCTCGCCCTAGCGTACCCCATGGTCGACGTGCACGCCCGCTACATCCACACCCTGGAGCATGAGGGCAGGCTCGACCGCGCGCTCGAGTTCTTGCCCGACGACGAGGAGCTCGGCGAGCGACGCTCCGAGAACAAGGGCCTCACCGCCCCCGAGCTCGCCATACTGTTGTCGTACAGCAAGATCACTAATTACCAGGACCTCCTGAACTCGGACGCCCCCGAGGACCCCTATCTCTCGCGCGAGTTGGAGAGGTATTTCCCGACACCCTTGAGAGAGCGGTTCAGGGAACAGATCCACGAGCACAGGCTGCACCGGCAGATCACGGCCACCCACGTCACGAACAGCCTGGTGAACCGTAACGGCCCATCCTTCGTGTTCAGGCTGGGTGAGGAGACGGGAGCCGCGGCGCCCGACATCGCGCGCGCTTACATGGCGGCGCGTGAGATCTTCGACCTGCGCACCCTGTGGGACGGCGTCGAAGCCCTGGACAATGAGGTCGAGGCGTGGATACAGACCAGGATGATGCTCGACGCCCGCAAGCTCGTCGATCGCGCCACCCGCTGGTTGCTCCGCTACCGCCGTCCGCCGCTGAATATAGGGGCGACGATCTCGCATTTCTCCGAAGGGGCTGCGGAGCTCTCCGAACGCATCCCCGGGATCCTGCTCGACGGCGACCGCGAAGCGGTGGCGAACGCCGCCCAGCGCCTGATAGACGCTAACGTGCCGCCGGATCTGGCACAGCGGGCTGCGAACCTGGGTCCGATGTTCTCCGCTCTTGATATTACCGACGTGGCCAACTCCACGGAAGAGTCTCTGGATACAACCGCGGCCGTCTACTTCATCCTGGGTGACAGGTTGAAGCTCCACTGGCTACGCCGCCACATAGAGGCGCTCCCCCGCGACAACCGCTGGCGCACCCTCGCACGCTCGGCCCTGCGCGACGACATCTTCAACCAGCAGGCCGCCCTCACCGCGGAAGTGCTCAGCGAAACTCCGAAAGACAATCCCGCCGACGAGCGCATAGAAGAATGGGTCGAAGCCAGTAAGGGACCAGTGGATCGCACCCTGCAGGTCCTCGCCGACATAAACGCCAGCGGCACCTTCGACCTCTCCACCCTCTCGGTAGCGCTGCGGGAGATCCGGAACCTCATAACCACGCCGGAATCCCCACCAGAGGAGGTGGAAGCCACCGCCCGAACCTAGTCCCCGCCTCCCAACGACTCCCGGTGCTCTTTGGCGCGCTCTATGTACTCGCTCGCGCCGCGGGCTATGTCCGCTGCCTGCTCCTCGCTCACTTCGCCGGCGCGTTTAGCGGGAATGCCGACGATGAGGCTGTGGGGCGGGA
>DASTKM010000150.1:0-22812 GCA_035715885.1 Rubrobacter sp. | reverse complement strand
CATCAGCCTCGATGAACTCGATGTCATTCTTGCCGACCAAGCCGTTCTAACGGCCCATCCCCACGCCCTGGGAGCGCTGCTCCGTCTTGCCTTCGGTCGCCAGCGAGGGCGCGTACATGACCTCAGCCTTCTGGAATTCCTTTATATTCTGGTAGCCGGTCGTCGCCATGCTCGTCTTCAGGGCGCCCATGAGGTTGAGCGTCCCGTCGTTCTCCCGCGCCGGCCCAACGAGTATCTCCTCGAGCGTCCCCGTAGTCCTCGTGCTGATGCGGGTGCCGCGCGGGAGGGTCGGGTGGAAGGTAGCCATCCCCCACGAGTAGCCGCGGCCAGGGGCCTCCTCCGCCCTGGCGAAGGCGCTGCCCAGCATCACGGCGTCGGCCCCGCAAGTTATCGCCTTGGCGATCTCACCGCCCGTGCGCATCCCGCCGTCGGCGATGACGTTCACGTACTCACCGGTCTCCAGGTAGTGGCGCATACGTGCGGCTGAGGCGTCGGCCACGGCCGTAGCCTGCGGCACCCCGACCCCGATCACACCCCGCGTCGTACAGATGCGTCCTGGTCCGACACCGACGAGGACGCCGACAGCCCCAGTCCGCATGAGGTGGAGCGCAGTCGAGTAGCTCGCGCAGCCACCGACTATTACAGGAACGTTCAGGGAAGGCACGAACTCCATCAAGTTCAGAGGTTCGACGGACCTGGAGACGTGCTCGGCGGAGACCACGGTCCCCTGGACGACGAGGACGTCGAGGCCGGCCTCTATGGCCGCCCTGTGGTAACGCTCGACCCGCTGCGGCGTGAGCGAGGCCGCCGCTATGACGCCCTTGTCCTTTATCTCTTGCACGCGGCGGAAGATGAGCTCCTCTTTGATCGGCTCGGCGTAAATATCCTGCATTACCCTCGTGGCCTTGTGCTCGGGCAGGCTCGCTATCTCCTCGAAGACGGGACCAGGGTCCTCGTACCTCGTCTGCAGTCCCTCAAGGTTGAGGACGGCGAGGCCCCCCAGAGACCCGATTATTCCTGCGGTCGTGGGATCGACGGCCGCGTCGAGAGCGCTTGCCAGGCAGGGCAGGTCGAGGTTGAGGTTGCCGAGCGACCAGGAGATATCTACGTCCTCGGGGTCGCGAGTCCTTCGGCTCGGTACTATGGCGATCTCATCGAGCCCGTAGGCCCGGCGCGCGGTCTTGCCTCTCCCTATCTCGATATCCATGTGGGTGCCGAGCTTCCTTTCCGGTCGTTGCGGACAGATAGAACGAAGCCCACGGAGAACTGCCTCCGTGGGCCCCGATACACTTTTCTTCCGGACGTAGCAATAGAGCTTATGCTACACCGCGACCGCCGCTAGGGTCAAGCAGCGGACCAGACCTAGAATATCGGTATTATCCCCAGAAGGCCGAGTATCACTACTACGATGATGAGCACCACTGCGATGGTAAGCAGGTTGCTGTTACTCACTGTTCCACCTCCCTGGAGACCCATCCCCTGCGCCAGAAAGAGCTGCCTCTTCGGCGGAGCCTCTCTAGAGGAGCCGCGAGAGCAGCAGCAAGATCAAGAGTATCAAAAGAATGACTACAAGTATTGGTATGAGCCCACCCCGCACTTTCTCACCTCCCTCGCCAGAGACCTTTGCCTAAGTAACGAACGGCAACACGAGCACGGCCAGAAGTATCACCACCAAGACGACGACCACTATGGCGAGACTCCTATCTATCCTCCCTCACCTCGCTCCCTATCTCTCTGTGGCCGGCTACGCCGCAATATATACCTTTTCAGACCCAGAAGAAACAGGATTGGTTACGAAAAAGCGGCGCCCCTTTCGGGACGCCGCGGGTAGAAGCTCTTCTGGAGAGCTCCTTACATCATGCCACCCATGCCACCTGCTGGCATAGCGGGCGCCTCCTCCTCGGGCTCGGCCACAATCACATCCGTGGTCACGATCAGGCTGCCTATGGAAGCCGCATTCTGCAACGCCGAGCGCGAAACCATCGTCGGGTCGGTCACACCTGCTTGCACTAGGTCCTCGTACTGGCTGCTCAGGGCGTTGAAGCCGACGTTGCCGCCCTCGGTGCGCACCTTCTCCACCACGATGGAGCCGTCTGCCCCTGCGTTCGTGGCGATCTGGCGAATGGGCTCCTCAAGCGCCCTGTGGATGATCCTGGCGCCCGTCCGCTCGTCACCGTCGAGGGAGTCGAGCAGGTCGGCGACGGGCTGCTGTGCGTGCAAGAACACGACGCCACCGCCCGGCACAATGCCCTCCTCGAGGGCCGCGCGGGTCGCAGAGAGTGCGTCCTCCACGCGATGCTTCTTCTCCTTGAGCTCCGTCTCGGTAGCAGCGCCGACCTTGATGACGGCCACGCCACCGGCCAGCTTGGCGAGACGCTCCTGGAGCTTCTCCCGGTCGAAGTCCGAGTCGGTGGTCTCGATCTCGGAGCGGATCTGGTTGATGCGGCCCGTGATCCTCTCGGTCTCGCCGGCACCGTCGACGATGGTGGTGTCGTCCTTGGTGATTACCACCTTCCTGGCACGCCCCAGCTGGTTGAGCTGGGTGTTCTCAAGCTTCAGGCCGAGCTCCTCGGTTATTACCTCCCCGCCTGTAAGGATGGCTATGTCCTCCAGCATCCTCTTGCGCCTGTCACCGAAGCCAGGGGCCTTGACCGCAGCCGCGTTGAACGTGCCGCGCAGCTTGTTGACGATCAACGTAGCCAGAGCCTCACCCTCGACGTCCTCGGAGACGATGAGGAGCGGCTTGCTGGACTGCATCACCTGGTTTAGGATGGGCAGCACGTCCTGGACGTTGCCGATCTTCTGGTTGGCGATCAGGATGTAGGGATCGTCGAGGACCGCCTCCATGCGGTCTTGGTCGGTGACGAAGTACGGGCTCAGGTAACCCTTGTCGAACTGCATCCCTTCGGTGAACTCCAGATCCATCCCGAAGGTCTGGGACTCCTCGACGTTTACAACCCCATCCTTGCCTACCTTGTCAATGGCATCAGCGATGACGTTGCCGACCTCGGGAGAACGCGCGGAGATGGCACCTACGCGCGAGATCTCTTCCTTGCCGCTGATCTCGGTGGACTGGGCCTTGATCGCCTCGACCGCCGCCTCCACAGCCTTGTCGACACCACTGCGCAAAATGACAGGGTTGGCCCCAGCAGCCACGTTCTTGAGACCCTCGTGAACGATGATCTGGGCCAAAACAGTTGCCGTGGTGGTCCCGTCACCAGCCACGTCGTTGGTCTTGGTCGCGACCTCCTTGACGAGCTGGGCTCCCTGGTTCTCAAAGATGTCCTCTAGCTCGATCTCACGCGCGATCGTCACGCCATCGTTCGTGATCGTCGGCGAACCGAACTTCTTGTCGAGCACCACGTACTGGCCCTTGGGACCTAGCGTGATCCTGACCGCGTCAGCGAGCTTGTTTACGCCCGCCTCCAACGCCCGACGTGCCTCGGTATTGAACCTTAGCTCTTTGTGCGCCACTGTCTGCCTCCTCTGTTAAACTAGGACGCGATTTCAACTGCCTGGCACTCTCTCGATTAGAGTGCCAATGTGGAGAGTATATGCCTGGCGGGGTTACAATTCAAACATGACCATCCTAAGTATCTTTCGCACCGACAGGATACCGAGCCTGAGCCGCCTGCCAAAAGAGTTGGGCCGTGAAGAACGAACATGCGCGCGCTGCGGCGGGCGCAAGGAGCACATCCTCTACAGGGTCCCTAAGAAGGTTGTTCTGCTCTACGTCAAAGACCATTCGGAGAATCTGCACGCGACTTGCATGGTATGCGCTAGGAGCACCGTTCTCACCGGCGACGAACGCGACCGAATCTTCGCCTCGCTGCGCGACTAGGGTATTGTTCCAAGGGCGGTTCGCGAACCGCCTCTACAAGCTGCGGGCGTTGAGGGAGAGGTATTCGGGGAAGGGGACGGCGGGAGCGCTCGCGGCGGCGGCCCCGATCATGGCTGCGTTATCCGTACACAGTTCCGGTGGAGGGACGACGACGCCGGTTCCTATCTTCGCGCATCGTTCTTCGATGGTACGGCGTAGGAGGGTGTTGGCGGCGACGCCGCCTGCCACGACTACGGCGGGCGCGTCGTGGAGATCCACGGCCCGTAGGAGCTTGCGGGAGAGGGCCTCTACGACCGCAGCCTCATAGCCGGCCGCCAGGTGCGGCAACTCCTCGCGGAGTCGCTCTCCGTCCATTGCCTTTAGCTTGTAAAGCAGGCTCGTCTTGAGGCCGGAGAAGCTGAAGTCTAGGTTGTCCTTGTCCTTCAGGCCGACGGGGAAGTCGTAGCGGTCACGGTCTCCGTTGCTGGCGGCTTTAGAGATCGCAGGCCCGCCAGGGAAACCGAGACCCAGCATCCTGGCCCCCTTGTCCAGTGCCTCGCCGGCGGCGTCGTCGAGCGTCTCTCCGAGCAGGCGCAACTTGCGATCCCGGTCCACAGAGTAGAGGGCCGTATGCCCGCCTGAGGCGATCAGGGCGACGAATGGTGGCTCCAGTCCGGGCTCTGTGAGGTACCCGGCGGCGACGTGGCCTTCCAGGTGGTTCACGGGGACCAGAGGAAACCTGCGGGCGTAGGCAAGTCCCTTCGCGGCAGCAACCCCGACGAGGAGGGCCCCGATCAAACCAGGCCGCGTCGTGACCGCCACGCGGCTCACTTCGTCGAGAGAGACATCAGCGTCAGACAGTGACTTTTGCACTACCCCATCGAGGCGTTCGAGATGGGCGCGGGAGGCAACCTCGGGGACGATCCCCCCGTAGCGGGCGTGCTCTGTTTGCGTGTGGACGACGTTCGAGAGGGCCCCGCGGCCGTCGGGTTCCACGACCGCGGCGCACGTGTCGTCACAGGAGGTTTCGATGGCCAGGATCATGGTCTGTTTATAGCACTCCGGCACATCGAAGGAACCGACGATCTCCGCCTGATTCTCGCGGGGCGCGGTCGCCACCAACGGGGCCGGCGGGCCGACCGGATATACTTGAGGCCATGCGGACGTTCTCACTCCTTTTCGCCTTTATAGCGCTGGTGATGCTGGCGGTGTTTCTCATCTACGTGTTCAGGGGCCCTGCCGAGCCCCTGATCGCGGGCGGCATCTTCGTCTCGTTTCTGGCCTGCCTCGCCCCTGCGCTGTTGCTGCTGAAGCCTTTCGAGCCCCCTGAGGAGCTACGGCGCCGCAGGGAGGAGGCCCGCAGGGAACGCGAGGAGCGAAGGCGTCCTAGTGATGAATCTCATCGAGGTTCAGAGTCATGAGCAATGCGTCCTCGTCTCCGTAGTAGCGAGGCCTGCGTCCCGTCTTTCTGAAGCCGAGCGACTCGTAGAGCGCAATGGCCTCCACGTTGGTGGGGCGTACCTCGAGGTGGGCGTGGCTTGCATTGGGATAGGAGTCGAGCGCGGCGCCGATCAGGGCGCGGGCGTGTCCACGCCTGCGATACTCGGGCTTTACGGCGATGGTGGTTATGTGCAGCTCGCCGAGGACGTGGCGGATCCCGATCTGGCCAACGACCTCGCCTCTTTCTTCGAGCACCAGGTAGAGTCCGTAGGGACTCCCGAGCTCTCCGCGCCAGATCGCCGCGCTCCAGGGACGGGGGAGGGACAAAGCGTCTATCTCCATAACGGAGGGGAGATCCCTGGCCTCCATCCGGCGCAGGTGCGGTCCAGCCTCGCTCAAGGATGGCTCCAAGGGTTGAGGTCGCGACGAACCTCGGCGTCGGGTTCGCGGACGTAGATGGGGACGAGCTCGTCGGGGCTCACGGGGGAGAGGTCGGCAGAGATAACGTGCCCGACCGCCGTGACCCTGTGGAGCGGGGACTCCTCAGGCGGTATGCGCCCAAGGCCAGAGAGCGCGCCACGATAGCGTACGGCACCGTCGCCGACTACCAAAGGTCCTCCCTCCACCGACAACTCCTCAGGCGTGAGGCAGTAGATGTCCGTCGTAGGCCCAGCCTCCGAATACCTGCGGGCGAAGACCTGCCCTCTCCTGGCATCGAGTACTGCGAGCACGTCCCCAGAATACAAGCGCGCGGGGGCGGCGAGGGCGTCCAGGGTCGAGTTCTTCGACAGCGGGATGCCGGTACCCGCGGAGATAGCGCGGGCCGTCGCCGCTGCTATGCGTATGCCCGTAAAGGTCCCCGGTCCAACCCCGGCGAGCACGCGCCCCACTGAACCGAGATCCTCCCCGGCGAGGTCGAGGGCGGCGTGTATGGCGGGAAGCAGTGTTTCAGAGGCCCCGCGGACGGTGAGGGAGACCTCGGCGAGCACCTCGCGGCCGTTCCCGCGGGCGAGGGCCACGGTGGTTACTGGAGTCGAGGCGTCGAGGGCCAGGATCAGCAAGGGCTCAGACGCTCTGCGGCCGGTCCTCTGAGGCTGATGCGCCGCGTGGTCGGGGTCTCGTGGTAGATATGGACGATGGAAGGGTTCTCGATAACACCGAGTGCAGGATCTGCCCACTCTATAAACGTTACGGCATCAGGTTCCAGGTAGTCCTCGAGCTCCAGTACGTCATGGTCTTCGATCCCCTCCAGGCGATAGAGGTCCATGTGGTTGACCCTAACCCGTCGCCCGTCCTTGAGCCCCTCGTAGCCGCGGGCGAGCTGGTAGGTCGGGCTCGTCACCCTCTCCGTTACGCCAAGAGAGCGGGCCGCGGCCCGCACGAAGGTGGTCTTGCCGGTGCCGACCTCGCCGGTGAGCACGACGATGTCACCAGGACCAAGCACCCCTGCTACCCTGGATGCCAGCTCCTCGAGCATAGCTTCCTTCAGGCCTTCGAGCTCCACGGGGAACCCTGGGACTCTACCAGAGCCCCGGCTGGACTGGTTCCCGCTCCGCGTCGGGGGAGCGGGTGACGTTGAGGGTCTCGTAGGTGGAGGGCCGTTCGGCCTCGAGGAGCTCGGGCAGGCGGGAGAAATCCGAGACTAAGAGCGCCCGGTCTGCCGGCGTGTAGAGGGCGCGCTGGAGGGAGAGCGTCGGAAAGACGTAGCGGCCGTCGAGCGGGATCGCACGCCCCCTGATGCGCGAGACGGACTCTTTCCTCCCGGTGAGTACCCGGCTGGGCAGATCCCCGAGTGCAACAACGACCTTGGGGTCGACGGCCGCGAGTTGGGAAACGAGGTAAGGTCGGCAGGAACTTACCTCAGAAGGCCTCGGTGGCCGTGGCGGCGAACCTGGCGGGCGGCACTTGACAAGCGTGGTCAGGTAGACCTTCTCGCGCCCGAGGTCGAGAGACTCGAGCATGCGGTCGAGGAGGATCCCCGAGGCTCCTGAAAAGGGTTTGCCCTCCTTGTCCTCGTTGAAGCCAGGTGCCTCACCGACGATGAAAAGCCCGGCGTTCAGCGGCCCCTCGCCGAAGATGACCTGTGTCCTGGAATGGCACAGCCCGCACTTCGTGCAGCCAAGGGCCTCCTTCTGGGCCTCCGCAAAGTCCAAGCGCCTAGAACTCCTCGCTCTCAGGGAGGATGAAGCCCAGCAACAGGTAGATCACGAAAGCCAGCAGCGTGCTCGGACCGGGGATGATCACGGCGATCACCACCGTAACGAGCCGTACTACATTGGAGCTCCAACCGTAAGTGTGGGCCACGCCGCCGCAGACACCCAGAATCCAACGATCCCTCTTCGCCCTCTTGATGTTCAAAACCCCTACCTCCTCCGGCCCCGCGAGTGGCTACGCTCTCGACGCGATTCTACACGACCGCCGCCAGGGTCTTCCACAGCAACGCGACGAGCAGCGAGTCGCGCCAGATCGCTATTCTCTGCCGCCCCACGGGCCGCGAGAAGCCTGAGATAGCTCGCCGCGTATCCGACGTCGGCGCCCGACGCACAGGAGAGTACTTCCTCCAGCACCGCGTAGTCAGGTTCGGGGTACGGGCCCAGCTCGCGGCTAACGCGCAGAAACCAGGTGCAGAGATCCTCGTGGCGCCGCAGGTGCTCGGGCTTGAGGCGCGGACCCTGGGCGGCGAGGCGGTCGGCCCAGCTCAGCACAGCGAGTTCCTCACCGAAAGATCCGGCGGCCCTTGCGAGCCTCTCCGGAGGGTAGTCGGTACGGGGATTGCCCATAAAGCCTATCTTCAGATGCAGCGCGGTCAGGGTCGACGTCAGATCCGTCTCCCAGGCCGATAGGCCAAGCCTGCGGCCGATGCGCCGGACCATCCCCGCGCCAAGAGAATCGTGGGAGACGAAGAGGACCCTGCCTTCGAGCTCGCCGCGGGTAACGGGCTTGGCCACGTCGTGCAGCAGGGCAGCGAGGCGCAGACCCTGTGCGCTATCTGCCCTCACGCGGGCGCCAACCCTGCCCTCATCCAGCTCGCGCTCGACGCCCCGGACTACCTCGAGGACGTGATCCAGGGTGTCCAGGTGGTGGTACGGGCTTCCTTCCAGTTCACGGGCGAGGGAGAGCTCGGGGACGACGTCGAGGAGCCCGACAGCGTCCAGCGGGGGGTCCAGGGCCGCGCGGAGGTCCAAGGGTTAGCGTCGGCGTCGGGCCTTCTTGCGGCTCGTATTGGGATTGGGACGACCTTTGAGCGAAGTGGCGTCGCCCTCCTGGTCGCCCTCGCCTGTGGCCTGCTTTGCTGGCTTCTTCTGCTTACGAGCCTCGGCTATGCGCCTGTTTCTACTGCGCTCCACGAATGCGTAGACGAACGTGAAGATGAAGAAGAATATGATGGCGTTCACGAGCAGGCTGATGACCTGGGCCCGGGAGTCCATGTTGAAGCCACTTTCGGGGAAAGCCACGCTGAGGAGGTAGAGCAGGCCGATGTAGATCGCTATGACTACCGCCGACCTCCTGGCGGCTGACTTCCAGTTAAGATCCTCGAACATCCTCGTAGCTCCTCTCGACGCGGCGGGGGTCTATCCCCGTGGTGATCTCGTAGTTTATCGTGCCTGCGCGGGAGCCGAGCTCTTCGGCTGTAATGCGCCCTTCACCCTGGCCGCCGAGCAACACGACCTCGTCCCCGACCTCGACACCTTCATCGACCCCGAAGACACAAGCATCCATGGTGACCCGCCCGAGGAGCGGGCGCCTCTGGCCCCGGATCAGGGTCTCAGCCCTTCCCGAGAGCGCCCTCCGATATCCCTCCGCGTACCCTACAGGCACGGTCGCCGCGAACATCGGCTCCCCGGCATGGTAGGTCAATCCGTAGGATACCCCGTCCCCCCTGGCGAGTCGCCGCACGCCGGCGACGTAGCTCTTGAGTGCCATCGCGGGCCGTAGACCCTCCGCCGCCGGGTCTCCCTCATCGCCAGCAGGGTGCAAACCGTAGAGCGCAACGCCGGGACGGACGCAATCGTAGTGCGAGCGGGGATGCCAGAGGGTGGCCGCAGAGTTTGCGGCGTGCACCAGGATACCCCCGAAGGGGTGCGCGCCGAGAACGGACTCGAAGCTCTCGATCTGGCGTCTCGTCGCCTCCTCGTCGGAATCGGCCGAGGCGAAATGCGTGTAGAGGCCGGCGAGCCTCGGGCCAAGTATCTTGCGCGCCTCCCCCACCTCCGAGGGATCCACTCCCCAGCGGTTCATCCCCGTGTTCACCTTCAGGTGCGCCTCGAGACCTGGGTTGGCCGCTATGCGCCTCGCGCTCGGGATGGAGTGGGCCGTCACGGCCAGGTGATGTTTCCCGGCCAGCCGCAGCCTGTCCGACGGGAGGTCGGTGAAGACCAGGATCGGCACTTCAAGACCCGCGCGCCGCAGCTCTGCCCCTTCCTCGACGGTGACGACGGCGAGAGAATCTGCCCCGGCCCCGATACAGGCGCGGGCCACTTCCACAGAGCCGTGGCCGTAAGCGTCCGCCTTGACCACGGCCATCAAGCGCGAGTTCGGGGCCCTGCGTTTGAGTGTGCCCACGTTGTGGCGCACGGCGCCAGGATCCACCTCAGCCCAGGTACGGCTCGGGACCCTGACTCCGGTGGCCGTGCTGCTCACGGTCGTACTTACCGGTGGGGGTTAAGTACGTGGAGGGTCAGGATATCCATGCGGGTGATCACACCGCGGAGGGCGTCACCTTCGGCGACGGGTAGGATCTTGACTCTCTTGTCGGCCATGATGGTGGAGGCCTCCGCGAGAGTGGCGTCGGGGGAGATGGTGATCAGCTCCCTCGTCATCACCTCATCGACGGTAACGCCGGCGCTCTTGAGTGCTTCTTTGCGGTACTCGTCCCAACTCCCAAGTGGGATGAGGCCGCCTAGGATGTCGAGGAAACCTGGTGCCTTGATGTCAGCGTCACGGAAGATCAGATCTCCCTCCGTGACTATGCCGACGAGCCTCCCGCCGTCGACGACAGGAGCGCCCGAGATACCAGACTCGGCGAAGAGCTTGATCGCACTCTCCACCGTCTCGTCAGGCCCGAGCGTGGGCCACTCCGCGTGCGAGATCTCTGCCACCCTCAATTCCCTGATGTCCTGCTGTTCCATGTTCCACCCCACTAATCGTCGTTGCCGCCATTGTAAACGGCCCGGCGGCTAAGGGTTCCACTCCCTGCTTACGGCTTCGATCCCTTTGGCCCGCTGAGCATCGAGGTCGAACTCGACGAGCGCGCCGTTGAGCACGACTGGACCGCGGGTGGCGACTGAGATCCCACGCCAATCACCCATGAACAGAGCGAGGAAGTCCTCCCGCTCGAAGCCGATAATGCTCTCTTTACAACCGGTCATGCCCACGTCACTCACGTATGCAGTTCCACCAGGCAGGATCGAATGGTCAGCCGTGGGCACGTGCGTATGGGTGCCCAATACGGCGTGCGCCCTCCCGTCGAGATAATGGCCTAGCGCCTGCTTCTCGCTCGTGGCCTCGGCGTGGGAATCGACGAGCAGGAGCTCGGCGCCGCGGGCCTTCAACTCCTCGACGGCCAGGTCGGCAGCCTCGAAGGGCGATACTCTCATCCTCTCGACGAATACGCGCCCGAGCACGTTGATGACGCCCACGATCACGCCGCCAGCCTCGAAAACACCCAGGGCTAGCCCAGGGTCCTTTTCGCCGAAGTTGGCGGGACGCACCACCCTGTACTCCTCCCCGAGGAACTCCTCGTAGCCTTCGGCGTCGAATGCGTGGTTTCCTAGGGTGAGGAAGTCGGCCACGGAGAGCAGGGCGGCGCCGCTCTCGCGGGTGATACCACGACCCGTCGGGGCCGAGTTTTCGGCGTTGGCGACGACGACGTCGGGCTCCAGCTCCCGACGTAACCGCGGTACGAGGTCCAGGACCGCCGAGCATCCTGCGGGCCCGACGATGTCCCCGATGAAGAGAAGCCTGAACGTCAGAACAACTCTCCCACCGCCTGTGGCAGATATTCGAGGAGGTCGGTCGCAATGAAGCTCTCCGCAGGCCAGGCAGACTCTTCTTGCCACAGCTCGGCCGCGCGTCCGTGCGTCCAGGCTCCGGCCCTGGCCGCGTCGTAGGTGTCCATCCCGCGCGAGAGTAGAGCCCCTATCACACCGGACAACACGTCCCCTGTCCCCGCCGTGGCAAGCGCGACATTCCCCGTAGAATTGACGGCGACTCTTTCACCATCGACGACGAGCGTATCTGAACCCTTGAGTAATACGCAGCAACGGTGCTGTTGGGCCGCGTTGCGGGCTGAATCGAGCCTGCGGGCGGACACCTCTCTCGCCCCAGATCCAAGCAGACGCCCCAACTCTCCTGCGTGCGGTGTTATGACGGTCGGGGAGTCCCTCCGCGCAAGAACGTCCTTGCCCGAGAGGTTCGTGATGGCGTCGGCGTCGAGCAACACGGGCAGCTCGACCTCGCGCAGGATACCTTCGACGAGCCGCCTGCCCTCGTCCCCTGTCCCCGTCCCCGGGCCCATCACGAGCGCAGAGGCCCTCCCTGAGTGCTCCAGGATCTCCTCGAGCGCCCCTGACTCCATGTAGCCTTGTTCGTCCTCCGCGACGCCGTAGACGAGCGCTTCGGTGAGGGCGAGGTCGACGGCGGATGCCGCTCCCTGGGAGGTGGCGAGGAAGACTATGCCGCACCCTGTTCTCTGCGCGCCCTTGACGACCATAACGGGGGCTCCTGTGGTGCCACGGGAGCCGGCGACGACGAGCAAGGCCCCGGCCGAGTACTTGTGGGCAGGCTCAGCGGTACGCGGTATCTTTCCTCGTAGATAGGCCGCGTCCGTCCATACCAGAGAGGGGTCGACGTCTGCTCTGTGTGGGATACCTATATCCATGGCGAGGATCTCGCCGGCGTGCTCGCGGCCGGGTGAGATCACACACCCAACCTTCATCGCGTGCGCGCAGACCGTAAGATCGGCGAATACGGCAACGCCCTGTACCTCACCCGTCGTCCCGTTCACACCGGAGGGCACGTCGACGGCGAGTACGGGACCTTGAGCGGAGTTCATCTTCTCGATGATCCCGGCCTCCCTCTCCCTTACCTCGCCCGAGAACCCTGTCCCGAGAAGCGCGTCGACGACAAGGTCGGCCCGGCCGAGCTCCGCGTCAAGGTCTTCTGCGGCGATGAGCCGAACCTCCAGGTTCTTGAGTATCTCCAGGTTGGTCGCTGGGTCTCCCTCGTACTCTTCCTTCGTCGCCACAACCGCAACGTCGACGCCGGAGCGGTGTAGCTCGCGGGCGATGACGAAACCGTCCCCACCGTTGTTGCCGCCGCCGCAGACGACAAGCGCCCGCCCGGGGGAATATCTCTCCAGGGCGATACTGGCCATGGCAACGCCGGCGCGTTCCATCAGCACGCCGCCGGGGATGCCGAGATCCTGCGCCCCCGCATCTGCCCGGGACATCTCCTGTGCGGTGTAGAGCTTCATCCCGAGATCTGTTCCCGGCGCACGACGCAGACTGCGACTGCGGAGAGTTCGGAGTGGGTTATGGAGATGTAGAGGTCTTCCTCGAGCACGCCGACCGCGTCGGCGAACTTCTTGATCTTGCCGGATATACGAACCGTTGGTGCGCTACGGGGCCTCCGTACCACCTCGACGCCGTTCCACTGGATCAGGCCGCACCCCAGAGCCTTTGTAACGGCTTCTTTGGCGGCCCAACGTCCGGCGTAGTGGCGGTCGGCAAAGCGGTACTTCTCACAGTAGGCGATCTCGGCCTCGGTAAACAGGCGCTCTCGTATCTTCGGGGTGCGCTCCAGGGCCAACTGCATCCTCTCGACGTCGACGACGTCGACCCCGATCCCTGGTACGATGAAACCTTCCACGGGGCGTATGTTACGGCAGATTCAGCCCCGGCAAAAGGGCTATAGTATGGCGATGGATACGGCCACAGACGCGGTCATCATCGGTAACCCGAACTCGGGACGAGCGGGCGATGAGGATTATCTCGAGCGGTTCGCGAAGATCCTGCGCTCGGGAGGCCTGACGGTGGAGGTACTCAACACCGAACACCCCAACCACGCCACCGAGCTCGCCGCTCTTGCAGGGGACCGGCTGGTCGTGGCCGCCGGGGGCGACGGCACGGTCAACGAAGTACTGAACGGGCTCTCGCGGCAGGCCACGCTCGGCGTGCTGCCGCTCGGCACGGCGAACGTGCTGGCGCGGGAATTCGGGCTGCCGCTCGACCCGGCCGAGGCCTGCCAGCGCATACTGAAAGGGGAACGCTCCAGGGTGGACTTCGGGGTCGCTACAAACGGTGCTGGCGCCGAACGCCGCTTCGCCTGTATGGCGGGGATAGGCTTCGACGCGCAAGTGATAGGCGCCGTGACACCGCGCCTGAAGCGCTACCTGCGGCGCCTGGCCTTCCAGTTGACGGCGTTCAAAGTGCTCTTCGGTAACAGGTTCCCCACGCTGGAGGTAAGCAGCGGCGACGAGGTCCACACCGCGAAGTTCGCCATAGTCGCCAATGGCCACTACTACGGCGGTGACTACAGGGTGTCAGGACCAGGCCTGCTGACCAGCGGCGCGTTCGAGACCATCCTGGTCGAGCGCCTGAGCGACCTCCTGAGGCCCGACGTGTTCGCCGGGATCATGGCGAGGAGGCCTCTCAACCGCGCAATGACGTCTTTTACCTCGACGGAGGTCCACGCCAGGGCCCACGGCGCAGAGGTGCCCGTACAACTCGACGGCGAGCTCTGGGGCGGACTGCCCATGTCCTTCCACATCGAACCAGGCGTCCTGAACGTCGTCCGATAGGATAGTCTGCGGATAGGTCGAGGACCGCTTCGCAAACGCTGGTCAGCAAGCGTCGACGACGAGCACGGCAGCACCACGCACCCTGCCGCCGCGCAGGGCTTCTAGCGCCTCGTTGGCCGCCTCCAGGGGGAAAGGCATGACCTCGGTGCGGACCGGCACCTCAGGGGCCAGAGCGAGGAAGTCCAGGCCGTCCTGGCGCGTGAGGTTGGCCACCGAGCGCACCGATCGCTCTTCCCAGAGGAGATCGTAGGAAAAGGAGGGAATGTCGCTCATGTGTATGCCTGCGCAGACCACGGTCCCGCCCCTGGCGACGGCCCTGAGGGCAGCAGGCACGAGGGCGCCCACCGGCGCGAAGATGATCGCCGCGTCCAGTTCCTCGGGTGGCGCCTCTTCCGAACTCCCGGCCCATTCGGCGCCCAGTTCCCTGGCAAACTCCTGTGCCTCCTCGTCTCCAGGTCTGGTGAAGGCGAAGACGCGCCGGCCCTCGTGCGATGCGACCTGGGCCACGATGTGAGCCGAGGCCCCGAAGCCGTAGAGACCGAGTCTCTGGGCATCGCCGGCGAAGCGCAACGAGCGGTGCCCGATCAGGCCGGCGCACAACAGGGGAGCGGCCTGCAGGTCGGGGAAACTCTCGGGGATAGAAAAGCAGAAACGGCCGTCGGCCAAAGCATACTCGGCGTAGCCGCCGTCGATCTGGTACCCGGTGAACCGGGCGTTCTCGCACAGGTTCTCGCGCCCGGAGAGGCAATAGCGGCACTCGCCGTCGGTCCACCCGAGCCACGGCACACCGACCCGCTCTCCCACCGTGAAGCCGTCTGTGTGCTCGCCGATCCTCTCTACGGTACCGACTATCTGGTGGCCCGGGATCAGGGGCAACCTGGGATCGGGCAACTCCCCGTCAACGACGTGCAGATCCGTCCTGCACACAGCGCAGCAGTGTACGCGCAGGAGGACCTGCCCCTTGCCTGGCTCGGGCGAGGCCACCTCCGCGACCCTAAGCGGCTCGCCGGGTACGTCCAGGATCATCGCTCGCACGGACGTATCCTACTCCAAGAACGCACGCTCCCTACTCGACGGTGACGCTCTTGGCGAGGTTGCGTGGCTTGTCCACGTCGAGACCCCGAGCCTTGGCGACGTGGTATGCGAGGAGCTGCAGAGGCACGCTACAGATAAAGGGGGCCAGAATCTCCGGCGCCTCGGGAACAGGGAGCACGAGGCGCGCCATCCTTCCTGCGCCTTTGTCCCCCTCACGGGCGACGGCGATGACGCTGGCGCCCCTGGCGATGGTCTCCTCGACATTCGAGAGGATCTTCTCGCGGATGAGGCCCTCTCCGAGAACGGCTATAACGGGACAGTGTTCGTCCACCAGAGCTATGGGACCGTGCTTCATCTCACCCGCCGGATAGCCCTCGGAGGGCAGGTAGGAGATCTCCTTGAGCTTCAGAGCCCCCTCGAGCGCCACGGGATACGAGATACCGCGCCCCAGGAAGAGCGAGCAGCGGGCCTCCTCGAAGACCTCGACGGCCTCCTCGACCCGGTCTCCGAGCAACCCGAGCGTCTCCTCCACCTTCTCCGGCGCCAGCCTGAGGCCGCGACCTATCTCCCGCAATTCTCTCTCGGGGATGATCCCGCGAATGTCGGCCAGCGCCAGCGCCAGCAGGTCGAGGGCGGCGACCTGGGCGACGAAGGTCTTGGTGGAGGCAACACAGATCTCGGGCCCCGCCCTGGTGAGCAAGACCGCGTCGGCCTCACGTGTGATGAGCGACCCTCTGGTATTGGTAACCGCGAGCACTCTGGCCCCGACGCTCCGCGCCGCCTGAACGGCCGCCAGGGTATCTGTCGTCTCTCCGCTCTGGCTTATGGCAACGACCAGCGTGCGAGAATCCGCGATGGGGTCCGCGTAGCGATACTCGCTGGCGATCACTACCTCGACGGGGATTCTGGCGAGCTTCTCTATGGCGTGTTTGCCGAGCAGGCCGGCATGGTAGGCCGTGCCACAGGCGATGACCACAACCCGGTCTATCTCTGAGAGGTCGAGCCCTACGTCGGAGAGGTCGACGACGCCATCTGAGTCGATGCGGCCGAGAAGGGTCGCTCCCAGGGCGGAGGGCTGCTCGTGGATCTCCTTGAGCATGTAGTGGTCGTAGCCACCGAGTTCGACGGCCTCGGCGTCCCAGTCCACCTCGAAGGACTCACGCTCGACAGGCTCGCCCGAAGAGGTGAACACCTCTACCGAAGTGCCCGCAATCTCGACGATCTCACCGTTTTCGACGACGAGGAACTCGCGCGTCTCCCCGAGCAGCGCCTGCACCGCGCTCGCCAGAAAGGTCTCACCTTCCCCGAGGCCGATGACGAGTGGGCTCTGATGTCGGGCCGCGACGACCTTACCGGGCTCACCCACGCTGATGGCAGCGACGGCGAAGGAGCCCTCGAGCCGCTGAAACACCCCGGCGAGCGCTATCCGCAACGTCTCCCCGGCCTCGACCCTCTCGGCGATCAGGTGCGCCATCACCTCTGTGTCCGTCTCGGAACGGAAGACGACGCCCCGCCCCTCCAACTCCTCCTTGAGCTCCGAGAAGTTTTCTATGATGCCGTTGTGTACTACGGCGACACTTCCATCTCCACCGAGATGGGGATGCGCGTTCTCCTCGCTGGGTCGCCCGTGCGTCGCCCAGCGGGTGTGTCCCAGCCCGGTCCGCACCTGGGAGAGGTCACCGTTGCGCCCGGCAAGGGCTCGGGTGAGGTTCTCGAGTTGCCCGACCTCTGTTATCCGCTCTATCTGGCCCTCCCTTTGAAGGGCCAGCCCCGCCGAATCGTAACCACGATACTCCAGGTGCCCAAGGCCCTCCATGAGTACCTCGACACACCGCTCTCTACCGGCGTAACCCACTATGCCGCACACGGACTTACCTCCCTTTTTATCAGGAGATGGGATCAGGGAGGGCAGAGAAATGAGACAGAGCCTCTCGCTCTGTCTCCGGGCCCGAACGGTTCTTTGTCCCCGGCGTCACCGCCGGGATTTGTCACCGCCCTGACGACCGCCCGAAGCCGAGACGCACCCGCCGAATGCTTCGATAAACGTCTTCCTCGTCGACTCCCGCACCACGGGAGTCCTGGCGCTCTTGTTTCTCTCTGCCCCGCAAGCTCAGACGATCCCATCGCGCTCGCTGGTCATCTACTGCAAATGTAATCTTCTACGAGCCACCTCCCCATCTTCTCCGGAACGACGCCGCTAACTGTAACGGTTGGGGTGCAAAAATGAAACCCATCGCCCTGAAGCTCTACGAGAAGTCCAGTTCCACGACGCCTGTTGCGGCGAGCAGAGCAATGATGATGGGCTGGTGGATCAGGTAGATAAACAGCGAGTTCCTGCCTAGCGAGAGAAGTGGTCTGGCTGGTAGCGGCGCCTCGTCCTCCGTAACTGCGGGCCGCCCGCCATCGCCGTACACCAGGTTCCCGAAGAACAGCCCGATCAGGACGACGCCGAACCAGGGCAACAAGGGCCTGTAATCCGGCATTATCACACCCTCTGGTACGATGCCGAAAGGCAAGAGCCAGATGCTCTGTGAGTCGAGGCCCTGGGCCAGGATGTACTGGCCGGCGACGAATATGAGAGCGCCGAGCACGAGGTTGGTGAATCGGAGCATCAGAAAGGGGTAAGCGAGGATTATGGAGATTCCGATCAGGTGCAGTATGCCGAACGCCACGACACCCATACCGAGGGCCAGGAAGACAAAGGTCAACACCACTCCGTACACCAGGATCCTCAAGCCCCTCGCCAGGTACTTGCGGAAGAGACTCCATCCCGTCAGAGTAGTCCTCGCCCGACTAATGGCGAGCGAGACGCCGACGAGGAACAGAAAGAGGCCTGCTGTAACGTCGGCGAAGAGCGCCCATTGGCCGGTAGTGGACTGGATATCGTAGCCTCCGAGGGTGTCCAGGTCGTAGGTTGAGTGGTAGACAATCATCATGATGATGGCGATGCCGCGGGCCGCATCCACCTCCCAGAACCTGTCAACCTTTTGCCCCACCTTGCGCTCCGTCCCGGCTCCTCTCCGCTCTTTCCGGATCATACCCCACCCGCGTCCCGCGACGCATAGGTTAGGATTGCTTTGTGAGTAGGGACTTCACCATCAGGCCTGGGCGCAGGGAGGACGCGGCCGAGGCTGCAAGGCTGTGGGTGCAGAGCGCCGAGGAGCATACGTCCCACGACAGGGTCTACGAGACAGCCCCCGGCGCCGAGAAGACGATGCGGCGCTTTCTGGCCGACGTGGCGAACAGTGGGTACTCTTTTCTCTTCGTGGCTGCGGCGGGGGACCGGACGGTGGGCTTTATCTCGGGCGAGCTGCGTCAGGGCTCTCCGACTTTCCTCCCGAAAACGTGGGCTTCCGTAGATGATGTTTTCGTCGAACCCGCCTACCGCAACCGCGGTATAGGCCGCGCCCTCCTCCAGAGCGTCCAGGCCTGGGCGCAGGAGAGAGACGCAGACGGTATCTCACTCCAGGTCGCCGCCGCCAACTCGCGGGGCCGCAAGTTCTACGAAGATCTGGGGTTCCGTGATGTCTCCGTCTATAAAGTGCTGGAGTTCTAGGGCAGTCAGCTTTCAGCCGTCAACTCTTGGTTGTTGTGTGGCCGACAGCTAGAGAGCGTGAGAGGACCCGTACGCCTGTCTCCGGCTCGTAGCCTAGGGCGGCGTAGAACGTCTTGGCTGCGGCGTCTTCGACCTGTGCTTCAACGTAAGAGATGTTGTGCTTTGTGCAACGCTCATGCGCCGCCACGAGCAGGGCGCGGCCGACGCCCTGGCGTCTGGCTTCCGGGCGCACGTGGAGGTCTTCGATGCTGGCGAAGAGCCCGCCCGCGGAGACGTTGAGGCGGTAGGCGAGGACGACCACACCCAGCATCTGGTCCTCCGCCCTGGCGGCCAGCACCTCCACGTCTCCTGCCTCGACGGCCTTTCGCAGGCGGTCGGCGAAATGCTCGGGCAAGGGCTCGCCGTCCCTGAGAGCTTCTTCGAGGAGCATCAAGGGCTCGGCCAGGTCCGTTGCGGGGACAGGGGTGGCCTCTACCCTCAACGTTGGATGGCGCTGCTGGTGATCCTGGCCGCTGCCTGGATGGCAGCCTCTATCTCTCTTTCCCCGATGTCGAGGTGCGTGCAGAGGCGAACGTAGCCTGGTTTGCCGGGTGTGGCGAGCACGCCCTCGCGGGCCAGCGCCTGCAGGAATTCAGAAGGGTCGTCGACGGCGACGAGGACGAGGTTGGTCTCCGGTTCAGGGGCTTCGTAGCCGGCTTCTCTCAGTCCTGAGGCGAGGTTGCGGGCGTGTTCGTGATCCTCGCCGAGCCTGTCCAAGTGGTTCTCGAAGGCGTAGAGGGAGGCGGCGGCGATGATGCCGGCCTGCCTCATACCACCCCCAAAGGCCTTGCGAGTCCGGCGGGCGCCCTCTATGGTCTGCTCGTCCCCGGCGAGCAGAGACCCCACTGGTGCTCCTAGCCCCTTGGAGGAGCACACGGAGACCGTGTCAGCATGCGCGCACCACTCGCTGGCGGGGACGCCGGTCGCAGCCTGGGCGTTGAAGAGCCTGGCCCCGTCGAGGTGAACCTTCAGGCCGAGCTCTTTCGCCGTTGTGGCGACCGCGGCGAAGTCCTCGAGTGGGAAGACCTTGCCACCTGAGGTGTTGTGGGTATTCTCGAGGCAGAGCAGCCTGGAGCGTGGGAAGTGGACGTCCTCGGGCCTGACGGCGGCGCAGACGGTCTCCGGGGCGATGACGCCGTCCTCCCCGGGGAGGGTGCGGAGCTGGACACTGGAGAGCATGGCCGGTGCTCCGGCCTCGTAGACGAAGATGTGGGAACCTTCGTGCAGGAGCACCTCTTCTCCGCGGTTCGTGTTCACCTGGACCCCGACCTGGTTGGTCATCGTCCCTGAAGGTGCGTAAAGCGCCGCCTCCTTGCCCAGCAGGTCAGCCACGTACTCCTCGAGCCGGTTTACCGTCGGGTCCTCACCGAACACGTCGTCCCCAACCGGCGCCTCGAGCATCGCCCGCCGCATACCCTCCGTAGGACGGGTCACCGTGTCGCTGCGAAGATCTATCAAGGGTCGCCTCCATCACTCTGTTCGGCCGTCTTTAGCACCCGACGCGTGGTGGCGAAGTGGATCTTCGCCACCTCCGCCAGACCGTCTTCCCCGAGTTCCTCGACCACCCGCCGACCGGCCTCCACAACGTGCGTCGCTCCGAGTGGCAAACCGAACCCCACCCGCTCCGAGAGACGGTCGATCTCCTCCAGTTGCCGCGCCCGCGCTACTATCGACGCAGCAGCCACCGCCGCATCGTCCTCAGCCCGAGGGCGCACCTCCAGCCGAATGCCGTCAGGCACGAACGGCACGAGATAGGAGCGGGCGGAACGGTCAAACTCGTCCACAACTACTACTTCAACCTCGTCCACAAGTTTACCCGTGATCTTGGCGTCGAGCTCGCCGAGTAGCCTGTTGACGTTTCCGGCGGCGGTCCGGCTGGACTCGTACTCCGGGGGCGGGAGCGATATGACGTGGACGTTGTTCCGGCCTACCGCTTCCAGGATGCGCCCCGAGATCCGGGAGATGCCTGAAGCCCTGATCTCTTTTGAATCCCTGACCCCTATCTCCTGCAGCTTTCTCGCCGTCTCTGCGTGTGTTATCCGGACCCCGGCGACGACCAGAGGTCCGAAGTAGTCGCCCTTCCCGGCCTCGTCGATGCCGAGCCTCGGCGTACCATCGAGAATGGGTCTCCCTCCAGCGCGGGCCGTCGAAGCCCTAGTACCACCAACGCTGGTCTGCGACGTGCGCCAGCCTTCGAGCAGCTCCCGCAACCCTGAAGCTCTACCTCCGGCAGAGATCTTACCCGTGCGATAGACGTTCAGCTTCGCTGTCTCGTCGTCGCGGGCCAGCTCGTACTGGGTCCCGTGATCTATCGCTCTGCTACCTACTATCTCGACACCTTCTCTGTCTAGGAGCGAGCGCAGGTCTGGGGGGAGTTCGGTGCCTGGGTTCAACGGACCTGGAAGCCTTCGAGATCTCCCTCGGCGCTCTCGAAGTTCGTGTCCACGTTCTTTACCGAGGCGCGCTGCGGGCCTTCTTCGCACCAACGGACCATCTCCCTTACCTTATCAGATGGGCCTTCGAAGAGGGCTTCGACCTGCCCTTCGGGCACGTTCTTCACCCATCCCGCCAGGCCGAGTTCTTCGGCCTTCTGCCTGGTCGAGTCCCTGAAGAAGACCCCCTGCACCTGGCCTGAGACCCGGACGTGCGCGCGCTGTAGATCGCTGTTCTGCATTCTGTGTACCTCCGTTGGGAGCCTCTATGGTCAGTCTATCCCCTATTTGGGCGGGTCAACCCAATATGCTAGCCTAGAGCAGCCATGAAAGCAGAGAAGCAAGCGGTTACCGGCGGGCCGGAACGTGGGAGGAGCCAGAAGAAGATACTCCTTACCCTGGTCGTGCCGACCCGCAACGAGGCCGAGAATGTCCCGATGCTCGTGCATGAGTTGCGCGAAAGCCTTTCGGACCTGGATTACAGGGTGGTCTTCGTGGATGACTCGACGGACGAAACGCCGGAGGTGATACGGGGTCTTGCAGAACAGGACGGCCGCATCCTCCTGGTGCGCCGGGAAGGAGCAGAGCGGTACGGTGGCCTCTCGACGGCTGTGACGACGGGTATGGAGCTGTTCTCTGGCGCGAGCGAGTACACCTGTGTGATGGACGCGGACTTGCAGCACCCTCCCGAGAAGGTGCGTAAGATGCTGGAGATCGCACGCCGCTCCGACGCCGACGTCGTTGTGGCGAGCCGCTATGGCCAGGGCGGCTACGCAGGTCTCTCTGGCAGAATGCGGCGGGCCGTGTCCGTGGGAAGCAAGTACCTGGCCCGGATCCTCTTCAAGGAAGCCCGCAAGACTAATGACCCCATGGCGGGCTTCTTCCTCATAAAAAACCAGGCGATCTCAGGCATCCAGTTCAGGCCGACGGGGTTCAAGGTGCTGCTCGAGATACTGGTGTGCGCACCCGAGCTCAAGGTACTCGAAACGCCTTTCGAGTTCCAGGTTCGCCATGCTGGGGTATCCAAGGCGACCATTCGCCAGGGCTTCGAGTACCTGAGTCACATACTGAGCCTGTTCTGGTACGTGCCTTCGGCGGGGCGCTTCTGGAAGTTCGCCCTCGTCGGGGCCTCCGGCGTACTGGTCAACATGGTTACCCTCATCGTGCTCGCCGAGTACTTCCACGCCCACAAGGTCATAGCCTGGATGTTCGCGGTCGGGCTCTCCATCCTCAGCAACTTCCTCCTCAACAACGCGTTCACCTGGCGCGATATCAGGCACTCCAGCAGGATCCACTTCTTCCTGCGCGGCGTCCTGGCCTATCCCGTCGCCGTGATGGGCATCGGGGCGAACTTCGCCGTCTGGTACCCGCTAGTGAAGTACGTCTCAGATGACTTTCCGTACTACGCGCTGTGCAATCTGCTCGGCATAGCGGCAGGGACTAGCGTGAACTTCATCCTCTCCTCGCAGCTCGTGTTCCGTCCCTCGACGCCAAAAAGCCTCGACCCCCATGCTCCACCCAAGCAGATAGCCGAGGAAGTAAGGCGCGAGCTCAAAGCCGACAGGGTAGCCTTGATCAGGGTCCCAGATCTCACGCCTCTCGGAGAAAATTCGCCCCGGGATCTCACCGCCTCGGACCGGAGCGTGATAGACCTGGTCGTCAAGACCACCCACCCCACCCTGACCATGAC
>DASTKM010000149.1:0-2443 GCA_035715885.1 Rubrobacter sp. | reverse complement strand
TATCTTCATCGCCCTGGCCTCAGCGACGTACTGGGGCACCCTGTCCTTGGTGTTCATCACGCTGCTCATGAGGGCCGCCATATACGCCTCGGGATAGTGGGCCTTGAGGTATGCGGTCTGGAAGGCCAGGAACGAGTAGCACGCGCTGTGGCTCTTGTTGAAAGAGTATCCTCCGGCCTTCTCCATCCAGTTCCAGAGCTCCTCGGCGCCGTGCGTGGAGACGCCGCTCTCGGCGCATCCAGCCATAAACTTGTCCTTGAGCGTCGCAAGCATCGCCGCGTTCTTCTTGCCTATGGCTTTGCGCAGCGTGTCGGCCTCGCCAGGGGTAAATCCCCCCAGAGACTTGGAGATCTCCATCAGCTGTTCCTGGTAGGCGGCGACGCCGTAGGTAGGCTCCAGGATCGGCTTTAGTCGCTCGTCCAGGTACCTGACGCTCTCGGGATCGTGCTTGCCGCGCTTGAAGGTGGGGATGTAGTCCATCGGACCAGGCCTGTATAGGGCGTTCATGGCGACCAGGTCGTCGAAGCGGTCGGGCCTGACCTCCTGGAGCATCCGCTGCATCCCGCTCGACTCGAACTGGAAGACCCCGAAAGTATCTCCCCTGGCGAAGAGCTTCAGCGTCTTCTCGTCGTCGAGAGGGATCGAACGGATGTCAGGTTCCTCGCCGCCGCCCCTACGGATCGTCTCGAGGGTCTCTTCGATCACATCGAGGTTCCTCAAGCCGAGGAAATCCACCTTGAGCAATCCCAACGCTTCCACGTCGGACATGGGATGCTGGACCATGACCGACCCCTCGTCCCTGGCGACGCGTTGCAGCGGCACTATGTCGGTGAGCGGTTCCTCCGAGATGACCACGCCGGCAGCGTGGGTCCCCGCGTGGCGGGCGAACCCCTCTATCTCGAAGGCAGTGTCGAGTACTTGCTGCGCGGCCTCGTCCTGCTGTACGAATTTAATGATCTCGCGCGCAGGACCGGGGTGTTTGTCCCCGGCGACGTAAGAGCCGTTCTCGGGCCGAAGCACGTCGCGGAGCGTGGTCCCGACGGGCTTCTCGGGAATGAACTTGGCGAGCTTGTCCGTGTCCGCGTAGGGATACTGGTAGATCCGTCCTGAGTCCCTGATGGCAGCCTTGGCGCCGATCGTACCGAACGTGATGATCTGGGCGACGTGCTCATGGCCGCCGTACTTGTCCGTGACGTAGCGCATCACCTCCGAGCGCCCCGAGACCGAGAAGTCTATGTCCACATCGGGCATGTTGATGCGGTCTGGGTTCAAGAAACGCTCGAAGAGCAGAGAGTATTCGAGGGGATCGAGGTCCGTGATCTCCAGCGCGTAGGCGACGATGGATCCGGCCGCCGATCCCCTTCCGGGCCCGACCGCGATCTTCCTGTCCTTCGCATACTTGACAAAATCCCAGACGATCAGGAAGTAGTCGGCGAAGCCCATCTTTCCTATGGTCTCCAACTCGAACTCGAGCCTGCTGAGCACTTCCCGGCTCTTCGCCCGCCCGCCGTAACGCCTCGCCAGGCCCCGCTCGCACTGCTCCCTCAGGTACTGGTCGGCGGTGTACCCTTCTGGCTTGGGGAAGTTCGGCAGGCGTGTCTTGCCCAGTTCGATCCCGACGTCCTCGACGCTCTCGACGACTTTGATCGTGTTCTCCAGCGCCTCCGGGTGATTTGGAAAGAGCGCGGCCATCTCTTCGGCGGGCTTGACGTAGAACTCCTGCCCGCTGAAGCTCATGCGGTTCTGGTCGTTGAAGAACTTGCCCGTACCGATGCACAGGAGTACATCGTGCATCCTGGCGTCGTTTCTCGTGGTGTAGTGGGAATCGTTGGTAGCGACGAGGTCCAGGCCGGTCTCCGCGTGCAGCCTGATCAACCCCTCGTTCACACGCCTCTGATCCGGTATCTCCAGATGATCCTGCATCTCCAGATATACATCATCGAAGATCTCCGCGTACTGCAGTACCAGCTTGCGCGCTTCCTCCGAACGCCCCTCCAGGATCCTGGTTGGCACCTCGGCCGAGAGGCAGCCGGAGAGGCAAATGATCCCACGCCCATACTTCCTCAGCATCTCCATGTCGACCCGCGGCTTGTAGTAGAAGCCCTCCAGAAACCCGCAGGTCGAAAGCTTCATGAGGTTCCTGTAGCCTTCGGCGGTCCTGGCGATGAGCGTAAGGTGGTAATAAGGGGCGCGGCTCCGGTCATTCCGGTCGGCCGTGACGTAGACCTCGCAGCCCATCAAGGGCTTTATCCCGGCCTCCCTGGCCTCCTTATAGAACTTGACCGCGCCGTACATCACACCGTGGTCGGTAAGCGCGAGCCCAGGCATCCCCTGGTCTTTTGCAAAGGAGACGAGGTCCCCTATGCGGCTCGCCCCGTCGAGCATCGAATACTCAGAGTGACAGTGCAAGTGCGCGAAAGCGCCGCCCGACGTAACCGCCAAC
>DASTKM010000148.1:0-5933 GCA_035715885.1 Rubrobacter sp. | reverse complement strand
GCAGGCGGCACTCTTTACCAGCTTCACGAGCCAGAGGTAGCGATCGTAATCCGCGTCGGTGGGCCTCTGAGAAGGGTCGTCTACGTGCTCGAGATCGTAGCGCTCGTGCGGTGACACCTCGCCTGCCTCCACCGGCTCGAGAGCCGCGTCCCACCTGGGGGAGTTCTCGGTGCCACTCTCCCACGGATGGTAGATCGTCACCAGTCCGGACTCCTCCGGATCCCGGTAGGTCAGGAGGTAGCGGTGCCAGGAGAGGAGCTTGGGGTAGATGTCGCGCAGGAAGGCGGTAGCTTCCGCGCGAGCCCTCCCGTTGCTGGCGGCTTCCCAGATCCTCTGAGCGGCGATTGCGTGGGTTGGCGGCTGGCACAGGCAGCTTGTGTAGGGCGGGGCGGGAGGTGCCTCGGGAGAGGCTGCGGCACAGGCCCAGTGCTCAGCGCCGGGGAAGTAGCTGTCCGGCGGGGCCTCGGGATTGAAGACGATGTGGGGAACCTTGCCGGTTTTCCACTGATGCCGAAATAGCGTGAGCAGCTCTCGGGCGGCGCGACCGGTATCGAGGTGCGCCAGCCCTATGGCGATGAATCCGCTGTCCCAGCTCCACTGGTGGGGGTAGAGGTCCGTCGCCGCCCTCGTCCACCCCCCATGTCGTTCTGATCAAGGATATCTTGTGCTCTCGCGGCCAATCCTTCGCGTTCCAGGAGCACGCTTCTTGGGAAGATCTCTACCTGCATTGCCTCGCCTCCATTTGGTCGGCCGGTTTGTGTTTACGATGCTCTGGTCTTCCGTAGTGAGATTCCTCTTCGCCGCGGCGAGAGGGAGACCGGGATGCTGCTGGGTACTCATTCAGGTTGGCCATCACAAGGCCGTAAGGCATCTGACATACTCCTCAGAATGCTTTCTTCCGTGCTGTGTTGCGACTCGTTAGAGTTTCTCGAAGACGTGATTGAACTTCTCGCGCTTGGTCTTGAGGTAGCACTCGTTATATTCGTTAGGTTCGATCTCGATTGGCACCCGCTCGGTGATCTCGAACCCCAAACCCCTCAGGCCGACCACCTTGGTCGGGTTGTTAGTTAGCAGCCGGATGCGCATGAGGCCAAGGTCCTTGAGGATCTGTGCTCCAATCCCGTAGTCCCTCAAGTCCGGTGCAAAGCCGAGCCTCTGGTTAGCCTCCACGGTGTCGAGACCCTCGTCCTGGAGGTTGTAAGCCTTCAACTTGTTGAGGAGCCCTATCCCCCTGCCCTCCTGCTGCATGTAGATGATCACACCTTTCCCCTCTGCGGCCACGCGCTGCATCGCCGCCTCCAGCTGGTCTCCACAGTCGCAGCGCAGAGAATGGAGCGCGTCCCCCGTGAGGCAGGCGGAATGGACGCGCACCAGCACGTTCTCCCTTTCCTCCAGCCCGCCCATGAGAAGGGCCAGGTGCGTGAGATCATCCAGCTCGTTCTCGTAAGCCCTAAGCCTGAACTCGCCGAACGGCGTGGGAAGGCGGGTCTCGACGGCGCACTTGACCAGAGTCTCGCAGGTTTCACCAAGCTCCCGAGCGGGCCCCTGGAGTATCGCCCCCTCGGTCACGTCGTAATCAGAGCCATGCACGCTGTAACCCAAAGTAGCGGTTCGAATCACGCTCCCTCCCTTACTTCTTCGCGAACCGCTCTCTGCGCCGCACGGAACCCAATCTTCGAGTGCGTGCCGTCGCAGAACGGCTTGGTCATCGAGCCACCACACCGGCACAATGCCACGGTCGCCCTCTCGGCGCGGAACTCGCTGCCCTCGGCGTCGACGAGCAAGACCGGGCCCTTCACCAGGTACGGTCCGTTATCGAGCGCAGTGATCTTCGTTTGATCAGGCATGGTTATCCTCCTCGTTCTGTAGTTATCTTCGCCAGAACCCGCCCCGACGCTACGGGATTAGGTGCCACAGATCCCATTTCTACCTCCCTAAAGGTCGTTGCCATTGCCCTCACAGCAGTCTACATGCCTTTTCTATATTATGTCAAGTATAAAATTGACATAATAGAATAATTTAGTTTACTTGCTATACTGAAGCTGACCAGCGGAGGGAGTGACTATTGGCTACGAACTGGGACGTGAGGTTCTTCCAAAGCACGCGAGGGCGGATCGTCACGCTGCTCAGACGGTCCAAGAGCACTGTGGAGGACCTCGCTAGGGCGCTGGATCTCACCGACAACGGCGTCCGCGCGCATCTCGGCGTCCTCGAGCGCGACGGCATCGTGCGCCAGCGAGGTTCGCTGCGCCGCAGAAGTGGCGGCGGGAAGCCTGCTTACGTCTACGAGCTTACATCGGAGGGTGAAGAGCTCTTCCCCAAGGCTTACGAACCCACACTTGGCCGGCTGCTGGATGTTCTTTCCGAGCGGCTTGGGCCTGAGGAATCGGAGGCCCTCCTTAGGTCGGTAGGTCATCGTATGGTGGAAGGCAAGACCGTACCGACAGACGGCGCTCGCGCCCGGCTCGAGGCAGCCGCCGGTGTGCTCAACGAGCTGGGTGGTCTCGCGGAGCTCGAAGAGCAAGATGGCACTCTCGTCATCCGGGGCTACGGCTGTCCACTGGCCGCCGTGACGCCGGATCACCCCGAGGTATGTCGCTTGGCAGAAGCGTTGGTAGCCGAGGTTGCGGGGGTGCCCGTCCACGAGCGCTGCGACCGTAGCGAGAGGCCGCGCTGCCGCTTCGAGGTGGCGCCGGCCGATGACGCTACCAAAAGATAGTTGCGCTTGCCGGCGTCAGATCGATCTAGATGTCAAGTCTGCCCACCTCGCGATGCGCCTCGTGCAATCCCGTCGCAGGAGATTAGAAGGAATAGACCTGGCAGGCTAAGCTGCAGTCTCGGCTTCGACCCCTTCCGGGGCATCCCGAACAAAGAAAGTATGAGGGTCCAGAGGGAACACCACGTTCAAGGCGCAATCAGGGTTCCGTTCCTCCGCCACTTCGAGGGCCCGCAGGATGCTGTGGGCCTTCACGAATAACGTTGTGGGGCTGGCCTTGCCGCTATCTACTTCGATACACACCCTTATCATTCGGATCCTCCATCTACCAACGACACGCTCTATACCCCTTCTACACCGCTTCTGTTACATATCGGTAACAGCGGCGCAAAATGTAGGCAACAATACGTACGTTCAGGGTGCTAGCCTGGATCAGACGCACCAGAGATCGCCGGCGCATCGCCGTATCCGACGCCCTTCGCTACACATTCATGGACCTACGCGTGTGGTGTAATGCGGGGGCTTGCCTGGACACGATCGAGCGGAGGACGGTGTGAAACTGGCGAGGCGGATGGAGCGTCTGGGAACGGAGACGGCTTTTTCGGTCCTGGCGAAAGCGAAAGCCCTGGAGGCGGAGGGCCGTGAGATCATCCACCTCGAGATCGGCGAACCCGACTTCGATACGCCGGAGCATGTCGTCGAGGCCGGTTGCAAAGCTCTGCGCGACGGGCACACCCACTACACCCCCACCGCCGGTATTCCAGAGCTGCGCGAGGCTATCGCCGTTGATGTGGCGCGTAGCAGGGGTATAGATGTCGATCCCGAACAGGTAGTAGTCACGCCTGGCGGAAAGCCGATAATGTTCTTCACCATCCTGGCGCTCGTGGAGGGGGGTGACGAGGTGCTTCTGCCCAACCCGGCGTTCCCGATCTACGAGTCGATGGTGAACTTCGTCGGCGGGAGGCCCATCTTCGTACCTCTGCGCCAGGAGAACGGGTTCCGCTTCGACCTCGACGAGTTCAGAGCGGGCTTCAGCGAACGCACCAGTCTGGTGATCCTCAACTCCCCGGCAAACCCGACGGGCGGCGTCCTTACGGCCGATGACATCGCCGGGCTCGCAGACATCCTGCGCGAGCGCCCCGACGTCTACGTCTTGAGCGATGAGATCTACTCTCGGCTGCTCTACACAGACGAGTTCGCCAGCCTAGCCTCGGAGCCCGGACTCGGCCCTGACGGGCGGACGATCATCCTAGACGGCTTCTCCAAGACCTACGCGATGACAGGCTGGCGGCTCGGCTACGGCGTGATGCCAGCGCCCCTCGCCGAGGAAGTATCCAAGCTCCAGGTCAACTCCAACTCATGCACCAGCGCGGCAACACAACACGCCGGGCTCGCGGCCCTCCAAGGTCCGCAGGACGCCGTGGGGAGTATGCTCGCCGAGTTCAGGGCGCGCAGGGACCTGATCGTAGACGGCCTCAACGAACTGCCCGGTGTCGAATGTATAACGCCCCAGGGAGCATTCTACGCCTTCCCGCGCATCATCGAGACCGGCCACCCGGCCGACAAACTCGCCGATCTACTCCTCGACGACGCGGGTGTGGCGTGCCTCTCCGGTACTGCATTCGGCTACCATGGGGAGGGCCATCTGCGCCTCTCTTACGCCAATTCCCGCGAGAACATCAGCAAAGCGCTCCAAAGGATGGGTGAGGCCCTCTCGCGGTGATCGCGGGATCTTCGTCGCTCAGAGAAGCCAGCTGATCCACCCAGCGAATCGGTTATCCTCAGGGGCCTTCTGCTACACTCCTAGCAACAGCCGATCGACGAAGGAGAGGAAATGCGCCGAGCGTTCATGTCTACCAGGGAGGGAGTTACGACCTATCTAGAGGACATGACGCTATATGAGCACTTTGAACCTGGGGATAGTGGCGCATGTAGACGCCGGTAAGACGACACTGACCGAGCGGCTGCTCTTTGCCGCCGGTGTCATCGACGAGATCGGCAGGGTCGATGACGGGAACACCCAAACCGATACCTTAACGCTAGAACGGCAACGTGGCATCACGATCAAGTCTGCCGTCGTATCGTTCGTCATCGACGACGTCACGGTCAACCTGATCGACACCCCCGGCCACCCGGATTTCATCGCCGAGGTGGAACGGGTGTTGGGCGTGCTCGACGGCGCCGTGCTGATAATCTCCGCGGTCGAGGGCGTGCAGTCACAGACCCGCTTGTTGATGAGGACGCTACAACGGCTGCGCGTTCCCACCCTCATCTTCGTGAACAAGATCGACCGCGGCGGCGCGAAATGTGAACGCTTGCTGCGGAGCATCGCCGAGAGACTGACGCCGGCGATCATCCCGATGGGATCGGCCAGCGGGTTGGGAACCCGCAGTCCCAGTTTCACGCCTTACGGTGCCGCCGACGCGGACTTTACGTCCGGACTGGTCGATATGCTAGCCGACCACGACGACGCAATTCTCGCCGCGTACGTCGAGGACGATGCGACGGTCTCGTACCGCCGACTCCGCGGCGAGCTTGCGGCGCAGACCGGGCATGCGCTCGTGCATCCCGTGTTCTTCGGCTCGGCCGTCACAGGCGCGGGCGTGGATGAGCTGATCGCCGGCATCAAAGAGCTGCTGCCCGCCGCCGAAGACGAGACGGATGGCCCGGTCTCGGGCACGGTTTTCAAAGTCGAACGTGGTCCGGCCGGGGAGAATATCGCTTACGTCCGCATGTTCTCGGGGACGGTAACGGTGCGGGACCGGCTGCAACTCGGCGGTGATGAGCAGGAGAAAGTCACTGCGATCAGCGTCTTCGACCGCGGCTCGGCCGTCCAGCGCGCGTCGGTCGCCGCGGGACGGATCGGCAGGCTCTGGGGTCTCGGGGAAGTTCGGATCGGGGACGCGATCGGCGAACCGCGGACAACCCCGGAGCGCCACTATTTCGCCCCGCCGACGCTGGAAACGGTCGTCGTTCCCCGCCGCCCCGCCGACAAAGGCGCGCTGCACGTCGCGCTCACCCAACTCGCCGAGCAGGACCCCCTGATCAACGTGCGGCAGGACGACAGCAGGCAAGGGATATTCGTCTCGCTCTACGGTGAGGTGCAGAAAGAGGTCGTCGGGGCGACGCTGGCTAACGACTACGACATCGACGTCGAGTTCCGAGAAACGACAATGATCTGCATCGAACGGCCCATCGGCGTCGGTGCGGCCGTCGA
>DASTKM010000147.1:0-2839 GCA_035715885.1 Rubrobacter sp. | reverse complement strand
GACGGCTGATCCAGAGCGACACCTTCTCGGCCTTCTGGATGGAGAAGTACTTGGGCGCCTGCTCCCCGAAGACCAGGTGGGCATAGGTTATGGCCGAGAAGCCTAGGAAAATGGCGATGATGGAGACGATCCGCTCGTTCGCAATTCCTACAGCCTCCAACACGGGACGGATGAGGTGCGAGACGGCAGGCTCGCCGACCCAACCTAGCGCCAGGGAAGCTACTGTAATCCCTACCTGACAGACGGAGAGATAGGAGTCCAGGTCGCGCAGCGTCTGGCGTACTATTGAGGCCCGCCTGCTACCTTCCTGTTCTAGTTGTACGATGCGCGACTCCCGCACGCGCACCAGCGCGAACTCGGCAGCCACAAAGAAACCGTTCAGGCCTACCAGGACGAGGGCCAGAAAGACGTTAAACGAGGATAAAAGGGGTTCCGGCACTTCTACGCGAGCCCACCGGCGGTCGGGCCGCAGGGTTTTCGTCGGTAGCGTTTAGCGTGAGGTTCGTCCATCGCGTTACGGGGCGGATTATACCGCAGCCGGGGACCCGCACAAATCCCACAGCATGAAAAGAGGCCCGACCTTCGTCGCCGGGCCTCTCGGTAGGGCGTTTCCTGAACGCTATCTCTAAGCCAGGCCCTCCGCTTCGTACTCGCGCAGGAAGCCTTCGAAAAGGCGCCTGTGCCCCTGTTCGTCGTGCAGGATATCTATAACCATGTCCTGTGTGACGGGATCTACCCCCTCAGTCTCCTCCACGATGCGCGTGTAGTGCTGGATGCCGCCGACTTCCGCGTCTATGACGCCCTTTATGACGTGTACTACGTCTACCTGGTCCTTTGGCGGCTGCAGCGTGTCCTGAGATGCCTTGAACTCCATCGAGCCTGGCACGACACCGTAGAGCTCCTTGATGCGGGCCGCGAACTGCTGGGCGTGGGTAAGCTCTTCCTGTATGTCTTCCTCCACGCTCTCCTTGACCTCCTGGGCGCGGATGCCGTCAGGGTTTATGGAGTTGGTCACGTAATTCATGACGGTCTCCAGCTCCATAAAGTAAGCTGTCTTCAGCAGCTCGACGATCTCCTTGCGCTTCTCCGCCATCTCTTCGGAAAGAATGCCCTGGCTGCCGCGATTGGTCTCCATGCGCTATGCCCTCCTATTAGATCTCATGCGATCCACACGGAGAATGTACCCTCGCACCCCCCGATTAAACCCTCTACCCATCCTGCAGCTTCGGCTCCGTGCGGGCCTCCATCGCCGCCTCAACGCACTCCTCAGCGTCAGCCCCGGTCGATGCTGTGACCCCGGCCGCGAAGGCCCCTTCGACGAAGGGAGCGTCGACCAGGGTGACCCTTTCTCTTCTCTCCGAGGGCAGCATCTCCAGGACGGTCTCTGCGGAGAGGACGGCGCTGCCGAGGTCCATGAACACGAGCACCTCGTCGGCTTGGAGGTCGCGTATGGAGGCTTCGATCCTCTCCGGGTCCGTGCCGAAAGAGCCATCGGCATCACCTCCGACGGCTGAGATCTCGACCTCTCCTGCCATCTGCAAGACCAGGTCAGCCGTGCCATCGGCGATCTCCTTGCTGTGCGAGACAAGCACGATCCCGACCATCAGGAGGAGCTTTCCAGGGCCCGCGCCGCGGCATCCAGCAGCATGTACGTAGACGTCGCCCCCGGGTCCTGGTGCCCCGCGGCCCTGGCCCCAAGATAGCTCGCCCTCCCCCTCTTCGCCGTGAGCGGGACCGTAGACTCGGCACCCTCCTTCGCGGCATCCGCCGCGCTCCTGAACACGGCGGTCACGCTCCCCTCGGAGGCGGCCTCTTTCGCTGCTTCGACGGCGGGTTCGAGGGCGTCGACGATCGTCTTGTCCCCCACCTCGGCCTTGCCGCGCTGCTTTAGGCCACCGAGGGCAGCCTCCAGAGCCTCGGCAGCATCTTCGGCCGAGATCTCTTCCTTGTCCCCGAGCACCGACGAGGCACGCAGGAAAGCCGTGCCGTAGAGCGGGCCGGCGGCCCCGCCGACCTTGCTGATCAGGGCCATGGAGACGGCTTTCAGCACATCGGCAGGGGTCGAGGGGTCGGCGCCTTCCAGACGATCGAGCGCGGCTTGGAAGCCGCGGTTCATGTTGTTGCCGTGGTCGCCGTCCCCGATCTCCGAGTCTAGCTTGGTCAGGTACCGCCTGTTCTCCTCCATGGTGGCGGCCATCTCCCTCACTACGTCGCTGGTGGCTTGCGTCGCGTCCAAATCCTACTCCTCCGGTTCGCTCAATCCTTCCCTTATCCTGTGCTTGAGTACCTTCCCGAGGGCGTTGCGCGGAAGGTCATCGACGAACACCACCTCGCGGGGCTTCTTGTAGCTGGCCAGCTCCTCACGGCAGAAGCTCGTCACCTTCTCGGCGGTGAGTCCAGGATCTTCGGGCACAACGACGGCGACCACGCTTTCTCCGAACTCGGGGTCAGGCAGCCCGACGACGGCCACTTCAGACACCCCTGGACAACCTTCGATCACATCCTCGACCTCGCGGGGGTAGACATTGAAACCGCCGCTGATTATGAGTTCTTTGGCCCGCCCGCTTATGGTGAAGTAGCCGTCCTCTCCTACGGAACCGAGATCCCCCGTGGCGAACCAGCCCTCTGCGTCGAAGCTCTCCTCGGTCGCATCGGGCCTGTTCCAGTAGCCGGGGAAGACGTTAGGGCCGCGGACTTCGATCTCTCCGATCTCCCCTTCGGCCAAAGGCTCGCGCGTCTCCACATCGACGACCCGCGCCTCCTGGCCGGGGAAAGGCCGTCCCACGGTACCGGGCCTGCGCTCGCCTTCGTAGGGGTTGGTGAGGTTCATGATCGTCTC
>DASTKM010000146.1:0-3268 GCA_035715885.1 Rubrobacter sp. | reverse complement strand
CCACGCCTACCGCGAGAAGTTCAACAAGGACTTCATGATCGACCTCGTCGGCTACCGCCGCTTTGGGCACAACGAGGGCGACGAACCTGCCTATACGCAGCCGATGATGTACGAGACCATCCGCGACCACCCCACGGTGCGTGAGATCTGGGCCGAAGAACTCGAACGCCGCGGCATCCTGGACGAGGGCGAGGCCGAGGCCATGTTCGAGGAGGTCATGTCCGACATGGCGGAGGTTCAAAAGAAGCCCACTGATGAACTCAAAGAAGAAGACTTCGCCACGGACGAGCTGTACACGCCGCTCGTCGAGATCCCCGAGACTGCCGTCGCGGCCGAGAGACTCTCTGAACTGAACGAAGCCCTACTCGAGGTCCCCGAGGACTTCACGCCGAACTCCAAGCTGGAGCGCCTCTTCCAGAAGAACCGCGGAGATCTCGACTCCATAGACTGGGCGCACGCAGAAGCCCTGGCCTTCGCCTCGCTACTCGAGGATGGCACCCCTGTCCGCCTCACAGGGCAGGACACGGAGCGCGGGACCTTCTCCCAGCGCCACGCCGTGCTCTATAACGCCGAGACCGACGAGCGCTACGTGCCACTCCAGAACCTACCCCAGTCAGGCGCTTCGTTCTCGATCTACAACAGCCCGCTCTCCGAGATCGCCGTGCTCGGCTTCGAGTATGGTTACTCGGTCAACTCGGAGGACGCGCTCGTCCTCTGGGAGGCGCAGTACGGGGACTTCGCCAACGTCGGACAGCCCATGATCGACCAGTTCATCGTGAGCGGCCAGGCGAAGTGGGGCCAGACCTCGGGGCTTGTACTACTCCTGCCGCACGGCTACGAGGGCCAGGGACCCGAGCACTCGAGCGCGCGCCTGGAGCGTTACCTCCAGCTCGCCGCGCAGGAGAACGTGCGCATAGCGAACCTCACAACGGCGGCCCAGTACTTCCACCTGCTTCGCGCCCAGGCCGCGCTAAAGGACAACAAGCGTCCCCTAGTCATCATGACGCCCAAGAGCCTCCTCAGACACCCCATGGCCGCCTCCAGGCTGGAAGATCTCTCGGAAGGCTCCTTCCAGCCGGTGCTCGACGACGAAGCGACGCGCGAGAGGGCCGATTCCGTCGAGCGGCTCATCCTGTGCTCGGGCAAGATCTACACGGAGCTGGCGGGCAGCGAGTACAGGGATGAGGCGGTGGACACAGCCATCACCCGTATAGAGCTCCTCTATCCCTTCCCCGAGGATAGAGTAAGGGAGGTAATCGACGGTTACCCGAACCTGCGCGAGATCTTGTGGGTCCAGGAGGAGCCGAGGAACATGGGCGCCTGGATGTTCGTCGAGCCGCTGCTGCGTGAGATCTCACGCGGCGAGTTGCCCGTACTCTACGTCGGAAAGCCTCCGCGCCCAAGCCCAGCCCAGGGCTCGGCCAATTTCCACAAACAGGAACACGCCGCCGTCGTGAGGTCGGCCTTCGAGAACGTCGGGCAGGACTTCGATGAAGTACAGGCCGTGGAGGAGACGCAGGTCCGCGCCTCCGCCCCGAGTGAGTGAGAGAGGAAGAGTGAGCAGTGGCTGCTGAGATACACGTTCCCGAGCTTGGGGAGTCGGTCGCCGACGCGACGGTCGGGCGCTGGCTCAAGCAAGAGGGTCAAGCCGTAAAGTCAGGCGAGGCGCTCGTCGAGCTAGAGACGGATAAGATCAACTTCGAGGTCGAGGCCGAGCAGGATGGCGTCCTCGAATCCATCTCCAAGGACGAAGGCGAGACCGTGAACGTCGGCGAGGTCATAGGCACTATAGGCGAAGGTGCCGCCCCAGAGGAAGAACAAGAAGAGCAGCCGCAGGCTGGGGAAGAACGGGAGGAGCAGCCGCAGGCCGAACAGCAGGAGCCTGAGGCCGAGGAATCCGGCGACGAAACGTCCAACGGTCACCGCGAGCTCGAGGACGGCGCCGGCCGCGCCTCTCCTTCTGTCAGAAAGTTGGCCCAGGAGTACGAAGTCGACCTTGCCGAAGTCTCTGGCAGCGGTTCCGGCGGACGCATCACCCGCGACGACGTGGAGCGTTTGATCCGCGAACAATCCCGCCCCGCGGCCCCAGAGAAGACGGAAGTACCCGAGCGGGATGGCGAAGCACAGCCAGCGCCGGCCGCTTCTGCGGATGGCAGGGCGGCGCTGGAGGAGCGGGTGCGCGTCTCCCGCAGACGCCAGACCATCGCCCAGAGGCTGGTCGAGTCGCAGCAGACCGCGGCGATGCTCACCACCTTCAACGAGGCCGACATGAGCGCGGTCATGGAGCTGAGGAAGCGACGCAAGGAGTCCTTCCAGGAGCGGACAGGTGCGCGACTCGGCTTCATGAGCTTCTTCACCAAGGCTGCCATCGGGGCGCTAAAGGCCTTCCCCAAGGTCAACGCGGAGCTGCAGGGGAGCGAGCTCATTCTCAAGAAGTACTACGACATCGGCGTGGCCGTCTCCACGGACGAAGGTCTCGTCGTCCCCGTCCTCCGCGACGCCGACCACAAGAACTTCGCTGAGATCGAACAGGGCATAGCCGACCTGGCCACAAAAGCCCGCGAGGGCAAGTTGACACTCGATGACCTGCGCGGGGGAACGTTCACCATAACCAACGGTGGCATCTTCGGCTCGCTAGTCTCTACGCCCATCCTCACCTTGCCCCAGGTCGCGATACTCGGGATGCACAAGATACAGGAGCGCCCCGTCGTCGTCGAAGGCGAGGTCACGGTCCGTCCCATGATGTACCTCGCGCTCTCCTACGACCATCGCGTCATAGACGGCGCCGAGGCGGTCAGCTTCCTGGTCCGCATCAAGGAACTGGTCGAAGACCCCGAGTCGCTGCTGCTGGAAGGCTAGAGGCAGGAGACGAGGGGCTCCTTCGGGAGCCCCTCGTCTCTTTGTGTCTCACACCCCTTTCCGGATCCGTTGACAATCAAGGTAGTACACCTTGCCTGCTGGTCGAACTCTGTTTCCAGGGAAATCCTGAAGCCTGGTGCCTGATACCTGAAACTGGTGTGCGGAAGGATCTGTCCTTCCGCACACCGCTTTAAGAGGGCTACAATACGTCGCAGAAGGGCAGCCATCTCAGGAGGAAATTCTTGGATCTCCGGTCGGTGCAGAAGCCGCTAAAGAAGAAGTACCGCGAGGAGCCGGGATCTTCCCGGATAACGCTCGAAGCCAAGGCGAGCCAACAGGACACCCCGATCTCCTGCTCCGTAGATATAGGCCGCGCTGTATACGAGGCCGAAGCCCACGCGGGCGTAGG
>DASTKM010000145.1:0-12609 GCA_035715885.1 Rubrobacter sp. | reverse complement strand
CTTGGCTATGAGGAGTTCGCAATCGAAGCATCCCCCAGCCACGCCCTTGCCGTTGTCCGTGAGCGCGCCCGCTATGCCTGTTACGTGGGTGCCGTGCCCGTTGTCGTCGTCGGCCACCGCGTCGTCCTCGACGAAGTCTCTCTGGGCTATGATCCTGCCTATATCTGGATGATTCGAGTAGGCGCCCGAATCCACGATAGCTACCTTCGCCCTACCGCCCTTTGCGTTGTTCCAGGCGCCACCGAACCTCGCGCTGATGAGTCCCCACTGGTTAGCGAGCATCGGGTCGTTTGGAATGAAGTAAGGCTCGCGCAAGTAGTTGTAGTCAACGGCCTCGACCGCCGCTTTGTGCCCGAGATACGCCAGTGCCCGTGCGAGGGCTCGCTCCCGCACCGCCTCGGATGCCTCGCGCCTGATCGCCGGGAAGGAGACGAGTCTCACTTCTCCTGGCAGATTCTCAAGGGTCCGCGCTCCCGACCGCCTGACGACGGTCTCTTCGGCCTCCTCGGAGGTTCCAGGCTCGTAGGCGACGAGTAGCTCCCCTGCGACGTAAGGCGCGCCCTCAGGATCGTTGTCCACCCCAGGCTGGGCGGCAGGTTCCCCCTTCGAACCCGGAGCGAGGATCAGTAGGAGGACCGCCCATAATAGAGCAGCGGCGAAGGTATACCCCTGAAGACGACCCTCGCCGACTACCATAGTTTTGACCCGCAAACATCCCCCTACGAGAAGACCATACTGTCGCGCAAGGCCACATTATCTTACAAGAACGGAGGATTGTTAAGGGGTTTGTGACCCATTGCGCGAAAAGATGCTCGTGTATCGCGACGGTCGGCGCCGAGACCGGGGACTCTGGCGCCACTAAACAGGGTTCTGTGAGAGTATAATGGCCCATTGCATGTATAAGTCTTTTGGGAGTAGATCGTTGCAATCACCTTGTGGCCGACAAGCCCTCCTGAGGGAGGAACAATATTGACGCCGAGGTTCAAGCGGGCCTGGCGGCGCGCACTGAGAAAGGGCGCGTCCCTCCGCTCGCGGGCCCGACGATCGCCTGGCGGCGTAAGGCCTGAGAACATCGTCTGGATCTTCGGCACGGGCCGTAGCGGCAGCACGTGGCTCGGCTACATGATGGAGGGCCTCGACGGATGCGCCATGTGGAACGAGCCGCTCGTAGGAAACCTCTTCGGCAACTTTCACTACTTCAGGGTGGGGGGGCGCAAGCCGGGCAGACAATACATCCTGGGAGAGCCCTACAAAGAGACCTGGCTCGGGCCCATGAGGGATCTGGTCCTCGGCGGGGCGGCCGCCAGGTTCCCCGAGCTGATGGAGGGTGGATACCTGATCATAAAGGAGCCAAACGGCTCCATAGGCTCGCCGCTGCTCATGGAAGCCCTACCAGAGAGCCGTATGATCTTCCTGATCCGGGACCCCAGGGACGTTGTCGCCTCGAGTATGGACGCCCGTAGCGAGGGAAGCTGGCTTCAGGAGCGAAGGGAAGCCCGGAGACGTACGTCGAAGCCGGACAGGAACCCGAACGTCTACGTGAGGATGCGCGCGAATTCATACGTGCAACAGATAGAGAAGACCGGGCAGGCCTACAGAGCCCACGGTGGTCACAAGGCAATGGTCCGCTACGAGGACCTCCGCGCCGATACTCTGGAGACGATGAAGCGCATCTACACGGCGCTGGAGATACCAGTGGAGGAAGCTGAGCTCGCGCGATCTGTCGAGAAGAACTCCTGGGAGAACATACCAGAGCAGGAGAAGGGTGAGGGTAAGAAGCGGCGCAAGGCGAAGCCAGGAGGCTGGAAGGAGGACCTGACCGCAAGGCAGGTCGAGATCGTCGAGGAGATTACGGGGCCGCTCCTGAACGAGTTCTATCCTCACACGGCGACCACGCGGGGCGCGCTGTGATCCGGGATGCCTGGCGCAAGGTAAGGAGTAGAGCGATGCCGCCAGCAGGAGAGGAGACCGACGGCATGAGGCCGGAGAACCTCGTCTGGGTATTCGGTACGGCGAGGACGGGAAGCTCCTGGCTCAGCGCCATCATGGGCGAGATAGGGGGGTACAGCAGGTGGCACGAGCCGCTTGTGGGGCATCTGTTCGGCAACCTCTACTACGAGCGGGCAGGCCATCGCAGCGAGGATGAGCACTTCATCCTCGGGGCCCGCTACAGGGAGATCTGGCTCGGCACCCTCAGGAGGTTCGTCCTCGACTCGGCCGCCGCGCGTTTCCCCGGGGTAGCAGCCAAAGACGGAAGGTACCTGATCATCAAGGAGCCGCAGGGCTCGATGGGGGCTCCGCTGCTCATGGAGGCGCTGCCCGAGAGTCGTATGATCCTGCTCGTCCGCGATCCGAGGGACGTCGTGGCCTCCAACCTCGACGCCCACAAGAAAGGGACCTGGACCGCCGACCTGATGAGGAAAGGCGGTAAGGAGAAGCCGCCTTCGCTGGCCGAGAGCAGGCCGGACGCCTTCGTGAAGGGTCAGGCCAGAAGGTACGTGCGGGACGTCGGAAATGCCAAGTTGGCCTACGACTCCCACAGGGGACTCAAGGTCCTCGTCAGATACGAGGACTTGAGGGCGGATACCCTGGGGACGATGAAGCGCATCTACACGGCGCTGGAGATACCAGTGGAGGAAGCCGAGCTCGCGCGATCTGTCGAGAAGAACGCCTGGGAGAACATACCAGAGCAGGAGAAGGGCGAGGGTAGGTTCCACCGCAAGGCGAAGCCAGGAGGCTGGAGGGAGGACCTGACCCCCGAGCAGGCCGAGATTGTGGAAGTGGTGACAGGCTCTCTACTCAGGGAGCTCTACCCCGTCCGGAGCAACGCGTAGGGGGCTCCTGGTGCCTGTGTTCAGATATCCTAAGGTCTCCGGTGTGGCGCGCAGGGTCAGGGCTGTCCTTGGCCTCGAGGCCGGCGTTACCCGCGCTGCCTTACCCGATCCGACAGGGACCAGCGCCGAAGGGCCTTCCGTTGGCGGCATCGCCCCCGAGAACATGATCTGGATCTTCGGCACAGGACGTACCGGGAGCACCTGGCTCGCCGCGATGATGGAGGAGCCGGAGGGTCATGACGTGTGGTTCGAGCCCAGGGTTGGAACCGTCTTCGACCCCCAGAGGTTCCAGCGCCACGGTGGAAAGCACTTCATCCTCGCGTCCCAGTACAAAGACGTCTGGCTCCGTTCCATCAGGAACTTCATCCTGGACGGGGCCAACGCGCGTTTCCCTGAGTTGGATGGTGGATACCTGGCGGTCAAGGAGCCCGGCGGCTCGGTGGGGGCCGGCCTGATCATGGAGGCCCTGCCGGAGAGTGGGATGGTGCTCCTGATCCGTGACCCGAGGGACGTTGTCGCCTCCTGGCTCGACGCCACCAGGAAGGGTGGTTGGCAGACCAGGCGTAGGGGCGAAGGGGGCCGTCGCGCGGAGTCGCTCGCCGAGACGAAACCGAACGCTTTCGTGAGGCGCCACGCCAACGCCTACCTGCAGCACGTCGGGAGCGCCAGGCGGGCCTATGAGGCGCATGAGGGCCGTAAGGTGGTGGTCCGCTACGAGGATCTGAGGGCAGACACCCTGGGGACGATGAAACGTATGTACGGCGAGTTGAACGTCCCTGTAGAGGAGGCACGGCTCGCCAAAGCTGTGGAGAAGCACTCCTGGGAGAACATCCCGGAAGAGGAGAAGGGGCAGGGCAAGTTCTACCGCAAGGCCACTCCTGAGGCGTGGCGCGAGGACCTTACGCGCCGCCAGGTGAAGACCGTCGAGCGGATAACGGCGCCGCTTCTCGAAGAGTTCTACCCCACAGGGCCTGCGGAGCAGCAAGGATGAGGGCTTCCCAAGACAGTGCGCGCCAAGCGGCTCTGGTGGGGCGAGCCCGTGCGGAGTATGGCTGTGTCGGTCTCTAGGTACCGCGGCGCGCTCAGGTACCTACGCGAGGGGCCTGCGCGCCTCGGATCGACCGTCGACAGGCTCGCGTCCCGCCTTAGAGGGCAATCGCCGAACGGGAGGGCCTTCCGCGGCGAAGAGATGCCGGTGTTCTTCGTCGTCGGGCTGGCGAAATCAGGCACCACGTGGTTGATGAAGACCCTAGACGCCCATCCCGAAGTACTCTGCAAGGGCGAGGGTAGGTTCTTCGGCGAGGAGTACAGGCGGGAAGTCCTGGCCCAGACGCAGACCAAGCAGCAGCCCAGCTCGCTGTACAACGCGCTGCTCGGCTCCGAGTACCTGAGGCTCTGGATCGAACGCTCTGTGTGGAGCCGGGATGGAGATCCCGACGAGCATGTCAGGGATCTCGTCAGGCTGGCCACGGACTACTTCCTCACAGAAGAGCTCTCCAAGAGCGGCAAGAAGGTGGTTGGAGACAAGACACCCCTTCTGGGCCCGAAGTTCGTGGAGGAGATATACGAGATCTACCCGGAATCGAGGGTGATCCACATCATAAGGGACGGCAGGGACCAGGCGGTCTCCTTCATACACCAGCAAGGCAACCGCGCCAAGCGGGGCCGTACGCACAGGCTCTCGGCCGAGGAGTTGGCGAGGAGCGAGGCTTACCGCAGGAGCCCCAGGGAACTCGCCCAGAGAGGCGAGGGGCTGTTCGCCGAGAAGACGCTGAGGAAAGCCGCCCAGAACTGGGCCATCAGGGTGGGCCAGGCCATCGAGGACGGACCCGCCTTGTTCGGAGACGGCTATACGGAAGTGCGCTACGAAGACCTGCTGGAGCGCCCCAACGAGGAAGTCCAGAGATTGCTCGGCTTCCTCGGGGTCGACACGGACGAGACGCTTGTCGAGCACTGCGTGAGTTCGGCGAGCTTCGAGAAGCTCTCCAGGGGACGTGAGCGGGGACAGGAGGACCCATCCTCCTTCTATCGTAAAGGCGTTGCGGGTGACTGGAAATATCTGTTCGACGAGCGCGACAGGCAGGTCTACAAAGAGGAGGCCGGGGAGCTCTTGATCAGGCTCGGCTACGAGAAAAACGACGGCTGGTAGCATTGGAGACCAGGATCAGGAGGGCGAAAGAGGGCTTGCCCGCCGTGCTGCGCAGGGGCCGCCGCTGGCTGTCCGGCAAGTACAGGGAGGTCCCCCTGCTGGCAGCCTCGCTGCGAAGGAGGTTCGAAGGCGCCTCTGCTAACGGTGTAAAGCCTGAGAACATCGTCTGGATCTTCGGCTCGGGACGCAGCGGCAGCACGTGGCTCAGGAGCATGATGGGAGATCCCAGCCGGCATCTGGTATGGGAGGAGCCCATGGTTGGCCAGCTCTTCGGCAACTTCCACCGCAGGGCAGAGAAGGCGAACCTCGTCCGACCCGACTTCGTCATGGCTGACGCGACCCGTAGGGGTTGGATCCACTCCATAAGGAACTTCGTGCTGGACGGCGCACGCTACGCAAGACCCCGCCTGGGCCCCGACCATTACCTCGTGGTCAAGGAGCCGAACGGCTCGGTCGGGGCTCCTCTGCTCATGGAAGCCTTGCCCGAGAGCCGCATGATACTCTTGATTCGGGACCCCAGAGACGTGGTCTCATCGACGCTCGACGGAGCCAGAAAGGGAAGCTGGCTCTACGAGCGCAAGGACAGAGGCGGATGGAAGCGCGATTCGCTGCCGGACAAGAACCCCGACGCGTTCACCAGGCGCTGGGCGAACGTCTACATGCAACACGCGGGGAACGCAAAGAAGGCCTATGACGCCCACAAGGGTCCGAAAGTCATGGTCCGCTACGAGGACCTCAGGGCAGACACTCTGGGAACCATGCGGCGCATCTACTCGACGCTCGGTATCCCTGTGGACGAACACGAGTTGGCACGGGCTGTGGAGAAGCACTCCTGGGAGAACATCCCGGAGAAGAAAAAGGGCGGGGGCAAGTTCTACCGCAAGGCGACGCCGGGAGGCTGGCAGGAGGACCTCTCCCCAAGGCAGATAAAGCAGGTCGAGAGGATAACGGCTCCCCTGCTCGAAGAGTATTACTCGGGCGATGTGCCATAATATTGGCTGAAACGGTCTCGGTCGTCATACCCACCTTCAACGCCGGCCCCGGTTTCGAGGAGCTGCTGCGGAAGCTCGACGCGCAGGAGGGAGACTTCGAGCGGGAGGTCGTCGTCGTCGACTCGGGCTCGACCGACGGCACCGCGGAGCTCGCCGCAAGGCACGGCGCGATTTTGCACAGCGTTTCGAAAGCCAGTTTCGACCACGGCGCGACGCGGGATCTCGGGGTCTCGCTCTCATCCGGAGAGTACGTGGCCCTTACGGTTCAAGACGCCATGCCACTCGACGAAAGGTGGCTGGCCACCATGGTCGAGAACCTGCAAAATGACGGCCGGATCGCCGCGGTCTACGGCCGCCACATCCCCAGGCCCGACGCTGGCGTCATGACCAGGGCGCTGGTCGGCAACCTTGCCGTCGCAGATACCGAAAGGCGGGAGCAAGAGATTCGGGACACTACACAGGACCTGTCAATGCCGCCGGCCCACAAGCGCCGCATAGCCGCCTTCGACAACGTGAGCTCCTGCCTGCGCCGCCAAGTCTGGGAGGAGTTCCCATTCGGCGAGGCAGACTTCGCCGAGGACCTGCGTTGGGGCAAGAAGGTAGTGGAGGCGGGGTACACTATCGTCTACGAGCCGTGCTCGGTCGTCGTCCACTCCCACGAGCGCGGCGTCCTCTACGACCTCAGGCGCCACTACGTAGACCAGCTCGTCCTCGACGAGCTCTTCGGGGCCCGCCTGGTGCCGAACCTGCCACGTCTGATCCTCGGCATACCCTACGCGACCCGTCACCTCTACAGCCTCCTCAGGCGCGAGGAACCGGCACCTGAAAAGAGGCCAAAGCTCCTGTTCGACGCGGCGACTTACGCCCTCGCCTCCCAGCTCGGCGCCTACCTGGGGTGCAAGGTCCCTTCCCTCTCCCGCCTGAGCCCGAAACTCCACGCCAGGCTCCACCGCATCCTCGGCAAAGGGGTGTGATGCGGATCTCCTTCCGGGCTTCGCTAGTCAGCTTTCTCATGGGCAGGACCCTGCTGACAAGCGAGGGCCTAAGGGCCTGAGCGTGCTGACATGCTGACATGCTGAAACTATAATCTCCGCCATGAACCTCGAACGCGTCGTCGAGCGCCTGCGCGACTACCGGTTGAAGAACGAGCGGTTCGATCGGCTGGTGGGGATGGTGCTCTCCAATGAGAAGGCCATGAGGGTCGCGCGCGCCACAGTCGCAGCGTCTCGTTCCGTCTCCCGCAGGGGGCAGACCGTAGCTGCGGGTGACTACGACACGGTGTTCTTCGTGGCAGGAGAGATGCGCTCGGGAACCTCCTGGTTGCGGCACAGCCTGAGCGACCACCCTGAGATCGCCTGCGGCCAGGAGGGGAGCTTCTTCGGACGTGGCTACGACAGGGAGGAGATACCCGTCTACACCGGGCCCGTCTCGAGCCTAACTCGCGCCCTTGCTCTCTCCAGGGACTTGAAGACCTGGCACGCGCTGCCGTGGAACCTGTGGTCAGACGGCTACGACGAAGACTTGAGGAATCTCTCTCGGCTCTCGGTCGACTACTTCCTCTCCAAAGAGGTGGCCCGCACGGGGCGCAGGATCGTGGGGGACAAGAGCCCCCAGCACACCGAGAACCTGGACGAGATACACGAGATCTACCCCGACGCCAGGATAATCCACATCGTCAGGGACGGTAGGGACGTGGCGGTCTCGGCGATGCATCACTGGTGGCGGCTGGCGAAAGACAGGGAAGGGGGCGTCTTCGACCTCGCGCCGGAAGAGCTCCGCATCCGCGACGACTACGCCGAAGACAGGGAGCGGTTCCTGTCCGAGGGGCGTTCGATCTTCACGCAGGAGCGGCTGGCCCAGCTTGCCCGCCGGTGGGAGTACAGGACGGGGAAAGGCAGCCACGATGGGAGAACCCTCTACGGCGAGAGATACCTGGAGGTCAGGTACGAAGACCTAGTAGTCGACACGCCCTCTGTCTTCGGGGAGATACTGGAGTTCCTCGAGGCAGGCAGCGAGGATCGCGTCATAGAGCGCTGCCTGCGGTCGAGCAGCTTCGAGCGGACTTCCAGCCGCAGGCAGGGCGAGGAGGATTCCGCCTCTTTCTTCAGGAAGGGTGTGGTCGGCGACTGGAGGGAAGTCTTCACGGAACGAGATCGAGAGCTGTACAAAGATCTGGCCGGGGAGCGATTGGTGGAGTTCGGGTACGAGACGTCATATGACTGGTAGGGCGTGAGGATACTCTTCGCCGCACACCAGTTCTTCCCCGAGCACTACGCCGGTGTCGAGACCGTCACGCTCTCCCTGGCGCAGGAGTTCAAGGCGAGGGGCCACGAGCCCTACGTGCTCGCCCCCAAGCGGAGCATCCCTGTCAACGACATCGAGCCAGGGGAAGTCGAAGACTACGAGTTCGGGGGCATACCAGTGCGCAGGGTGGGCCGTCCCAAGGAGGGTATCTCACGGCCCTACAGCCTGGATTACGAGAACGAGGTCATGGCGGGTAGGACCCGCGAGTACATGCGCAAGGTAGAGCCCGACATCGTCCACGCCGAGCACTTCCAGGGACTCTCGGCGAGCGTGATCCCCGCTATCAAGGAGTTCGGCGTGCCGCTCGTGTACACGGCGACAGACTTCTGGACGTTCTGCCCGGTCGTCGACCTCAGGCGCCACGATGGGGTTATGTGCAGGGGGCCCGAGATCTCTCACTGCACCCGCTGCATAGCGAGCAGATATCCTGGCACCAGGATGAAGCAGGCGGTCGACCTGACGCCGCCGGGCGCCATAAAGGTCGCTGGCGCTCTCTCCGGAACCAGGCTCTCGGGCCTCTCCCAATCGCTGCGCCAGGTGAGGGCCCTCAAGGAGCGCCCGGAGCGCATCAGGGAGAAGATGAGGCTGGTGGACCACGTTATCGTCTACACCCACCTCATGCGGGAGTTGTTGCTCGCCAACGGCATAGGAGCTGGCAAGATCGAGGTCTCCCACTACGGCATAGACACCTCGGGCATACGTAGGGAAGACAGACCCTTCTCCCTGCCGCTCCGGGTCGGCTTTGTAGGAACCCTGGCGCCGCACAAGGGCTGTGACGTCCTGATCCGGGCCTTCAGAGATCTCCCGCCCGAATTGGCCGCGACCCTCGACATCTACGGTAACCTGGAGAGGTTCAAACCCTTTGTAGAAGAGCTGCGCGCCCTGGCCGGGGGAGACGGGCGGATAGATTTCGCCGGCCCCTTTGCGCGTGAAGAGGTAGGTGACGTCCTCTCCAGGATGGACGTCCTGGTCGTGCCATCCCGCTGGTACGAGAACGGTCCTGGTGTGATCTTCGAAGCATTCGCAGCCGGTATCCCGGTGGTGGCAACGAACCTCGGCGGGATGTCAGAGTTCGTGAGACACGAGAGAGACGGGTTGCTCTTCGGACTGGAGGACCCTGGCGACCTGGCGCGCCAGCTCAGGCGCCTGATCGAGGAACCAGGCCTGCTCGAGAGGCTCCGGACCGGGATCGAACCGGTCAAGACCGTCCAGGAGAACGTGGACGAGCTCGAGACTCTGTACGGTGGACTGCTGGCGAGAGTCTAGGGAGGACAACGTGCCGAAGGTGCTGCTAAGCGGCTCGGGCGGCCAGCTCGGCCTCTGTCTCGCAGAACTCCTTCCCCTGCGCGGCCATGAGGTCGTCGCACTCTCCAAGGGAGAGCTTGACGTGGTGGACTTCGGTGGCGTGCGGCTGGCGCTGGAGGACCATGCTCCAGATGTCGTCGTGAACGCGGCCGCCTACACCAACGTCGACGGCTGCGAGACAGAGGCCGAGCTTGCTTACAGGGTCAACGCGCTCGGTCCGAGGAACCTGGCCCAGATCTGTGAGGATCTAGGCTGCGATCTCTTGCATGTCAGCACGAACTACGTCTTCGACGGCGAGTCAACACGACCCTACGAGCCCTTCGATACGCCGAACCCGATCAGCGTCTACGGCCGCACCAAACTTGCCGGAGAGGAGTACGTCAGGCAGCTCACTAGCCGCTGGTATGTCGTCCGATCCGCGGGCGTCTACGGAAGGGGGCACAACTTCGTGCGGACCATGCTGCGCCAGGGAGCGGAGAGGGACGTGCTGAAGGTCAAGGACGACGAGTTCATCTCGCCGACCTACGCCGCGGACCTCGCGGAAGGGATCGTGGGGGTGATCGAAGACCGACACTATGGCCTCTACCATCTTACCAACTCGGGCTCCTGCACCTGGTACGAGTTCGCGAAGGAGATCTTCTCACTCGCCGGCGTCGACGTTGAGGTCGTCCCCGTCCCTGGCTCGGAGTACCCTCTCCCTGCGGCGCGGCCCGCCAACGGCGTCCTCTCCGCCCTGGGGAGCCCGGAATTGCGCCACTGGCGCGAGGCCCTGGAGGACTATCTCCGGCGCGAGAAGGTTACTTAGGGCGACCCGTCCTCTGCGGTGCGGCAACCTTTCCCGGCGCAGTCGCGCAGCGCGTCGAGGCGCGCGTCGAGTTTCGAGACGAGGTCCGGGTCCGCCGAGTCATGCAAGCTGTTCAGCTCGTAGGGGTCTCTCCTGAGGTCGTACAGCTCGCGCTCCCCGGCCTCGTACTCGACGTAAAGGTATCTCTTGGTCCTTACGGCCCGGTAAGGAGGCACAGGCGTTACGGCCCGATAAGACGCTTGGTCCTTCTTGTTATCCCAGTTGCGGATCTCGAAAGCCGTGCGCCACGAGGCCGGGTCGTTACCCTGCCGTTTGTCGAGCAGGGACGCGAACGAGCGGCCGTCTACGGAGGCCGGAGGCGGCAAGCCCGCCAGGTCGGCGAAGGTCGGGACGAAGTCGTTGTTCAGGACCATCTCGTCCCTACTGACCCCCGCAGGCACGCCTGGCCCTCGGATCATCAATGGCACCCTTATGTCCTCTTCGTAGGCACTCTGCTTGCCGAGTCCGAGTCGATGCTGGCCCATGTGATAGCCGTTGTCGCTGGTGAGGACAACATAGGTATTGTCTAGCTTCCCGCTCTGTTGGAGCGTCCTTAGCAACCCGCCGATCATCTCGCCTACCGCGGCCATCGTCTTTAGCCTCTTGCTGTAGAGCTCGTCGATACGTTTCTCCTCTGCGGAGTCTAGCGATAGGTTGCGCACCCACCGTGGCTTGTCGGAGACGTCTGCTTCGTCGAAGGAGGGCGTGCGGGGCGCCCGCAGGCCCTCGTACAGACCCTCATGTCTCAGGGCGGGTTTGGCGGGCGCGTGGGGGGCGTGAACGGAGAGATACACGAAAAATGGAGCATCCTTGCGTTCCTGGCGTCTTATGAAGTCCTGGGCGAGACCCGAAAGCGCATCATCGAGGTAGGTGTCCGCCTGGTACGTGACCAGCTGCCCGTTCTGGTTCAGCCGCGCGTCCTCTACGGCCCCGTACCATTCGTCCCACCCCGCCGGAACGTGGTTGCGGCCAATCTTGCCGTAGCCGTTGAGATACTTGCCGAACATGGCCGTCTCGTAACCTGCGTCGTCGAGCCAGGTGGCCAGCGTGGATCTCTCTCGCCCGAGGTCGCGGAACGTCTTGAATCCTCCTACTGGGGGAACGTTGCTCCTGACCAGATGGTTGTGCGGGTACTGGCCGGTCAGGATCGTTGCCCTGGAGGGACAGCAGAGCGCGGAGGTGACGAATGCGTTGTCGAAGGTCATTCCCTTACCTGCCATGTACTTCGTGAGGGACGGTACCTTCGAGACCGACGCAGCGTCAAGATCATCCGTAATTACGAAGATGATGTTGGGACGGCCCACTGCTTCTATGGACTCCCGCTCTAACTCTCCAGGCAGGAAGAACCCGAGCGCCAGGCATGCCCCGGACAACAGCAAGATCCTGCCTACCCTGCTCATGATGCGGGCAGTCACGACGTGGTTCTACCAGTCGAGGTCATCCTCGTAACCGAGCCTGATCAAGAGCTCCCCGGCCTCCTCTTTGAAGACGCGCCTGTCCTCCTCGGTGAAGTGATTCTTCCAGTCACCCGCAACGCCTTTACGATAGAAGGAGGACGTATCCTCCTGCCCCCGCTGGCGCCCCCTGGAGAGCTTCTCGAAGCTCGCCGAACTCACGCAGTGCTCGACGAGCCTCTCGTCCGTATCGACCCCGAGGAAGCCGAGCAATCTCTGGACTTCCTCGTTGGGGCGCTCCAGCAGGTCTTCGTAGCGCACCTCGGTGTAATCCGGCCCGAGCAAAGCCGGGCCGTCTTCGGCGGCCCTGCCCACAAGGAGTCTCCAGTGCCTGGCTGCCTGCCGCAGCCATTCCTCTGTAAACGCGCCCGTCCGCTCCCGCCGCCCTGCGCGCAGAGCCTTGCCCCTTGCCAGTTCCTCGGGCGAGAGCCTGTGGAGGTAGCCCTGGCTGGCGCGGCGCAACCCGCGGTGCATGGAGGAGACCGTCCTATCCCTGCCGTCCCTTATGATGTGGATGACCCTGGACCCTGGATACACGGCTCCGACCTCCCGTATGAACTCTTCGTCCAGGAGGGGCGACTTGTCTCCGACGAGCCTCTTGCCGGACTTCGAGAGTTCGGCGGTTAGGAAGTACTCTGTGGCCAGACGCATCAGGGCGTTCAGGTGCTCGTCGGGATCTCCATCCCGGCTCCACACAGAGCGTTCGATCCAGAGCCTCAAGTGCTCT
>DASTKM010000144.1:0-5753 GCA_035715885.1 Rubrobacter sp. | reverse complement strand
CACTGCGCCGCGAATGTGGCTCCGTGAGGCGAGGGGGTGCTCCTCGGTCGAGCCCTCGAGGGTACGGCGGTTGGTATGGAGTAGGTACTCAGGAGTGGGTCCACTTGAGTTGGAACTCGATCTCCTCCTCATCGCCCTCCCGCTCATGCTCGACGTTGAACTCGGCACGGGCGGGCACGTAGACTCTCTCCCCGGCAACCTGGATCTCGAACCGCTCGCCCGCCTCCAGCGAATCGGCAAGCCTTCGCAGCTTCGCCACGAACTCCGAGGTGGAGTAGATCTTCTCGACGTCTCTGTCTCGCTTTTCGTCCATCGCTCCTCTTCCGGATTCGCCGAACGCTCGACCTCTCGGTACCTTACAGGGTCCGAGGGCCACAGCCAAGTCAGAGCGGGACTTTTCAGGAGTCCTGCAAACGTAGTTCCGCCAACCTGCTATCTTATTCTGGACCCTGCAGTGTCCGCGACTCGGTCTGATCTCCTCAACCCTGATGTGGACAACGAGGTCGGGTCGAACCCTCGGTTGCGTTACCGCGCTCTTACCGGAATGTTGCAATTCTGTAACCCAAAGGCGTTGTGCAACGTGTAGCCTCAAGGTGATGCAGGAAATCCGTGACAACGAGAAGATAGGCTTCGCGGACGGCCAGTACGCCTGTTCTGAAGAAGAGCTCTACAAGAAGGCCATCTCACTTCTCGAGAAGTGCAGGATCGAAACCCGGCGGACGAGCCAGGAGATACCGGAGCCAACCGCTGAGGCCTCACCAAAAACCGTCTAACGCCCGAGCGGGGCCAGGGAGGTTAGTCTAACCGGCTGCAGAGTGTCCGAAGGAGTCGCGTCGGCGAGAGTGCCGGAGCGGTGTGGTCGTGGCGCCGAGCGTCAGTCCTCTAGGATTCTGAGCGCATGGTATGCGCGGTGCCCGCATACACCCCACGATCCCACCGACACTCGCTCTAAGTAAGGAGCATCCCGAGGATCGCGAGCATGCCGATGGAGACGGCCACCGGGGCGGCCGAAGCGCGCAGGATTTCGCCTTCCCTGCCGAGTAGGCCCGTGGCCGTGGCCGCGAGGACCATGCGCTGCGGGGCGAGCATGCTGGCGTGGCTCCCGGCGACGTTCTGCACGGCAGCCGTTAGTACCTCAGATACGCCGAGTCCCCGAGCAGCCTCGACCTGGAGCGGCATGAACAATGCGTTCGAGGCCGCGTTGGAGCCGGTGAGTGCACCGCCAAGTGCCGCGAGCATGGGCGAGACCGCAGGAAATAGGACCCCAAGGGCTTCTGCGCCTTCGGCAAGCAGCCCGGCTGCGCCACCCTCTGCCACCACCTCTCCCGCCAGAACGAACGTGAAGACGGCCCCTGCCGTGGGAAGCCACTGCGTCGCAGTTCTCTGCGTCGCAGCCCCGATTTCGTCCCCGCCGAGATCCAGCAGCAGCGCCGCGAACGCTCCGGAAACGAGCAAAGGAAGGCCTGGACCGTCGAAGACTGGACCTAGCTTCTCGAAGAGAGAGCGCAACGCCCCGATGCCGTTCGCCGCCGCTAGCAGCAATAGTAGAAACGCGTAGGGGAGCAGCGCGCGCAAAGGAACTCCGGCGAGCCGGTTACGCCTCCTCGCCAGGAAGACCGCCGTAGCAGCGAGCCCTCCGACGGCGCCGGAGAGCTCAGGGACCAGGTACAGGCTCGTCAGGAGCGTTCCCGCCCCTGCGACCAGCCCCAATACTATCGACTCCGCGCCGCGCCGGCGTACGCCCGCCCACCCGCCCGCGACCGCGACGGCTGCGACACCGTAGACGGGGAAGAGCGGGATGCTCAACAATGCGCTCACATCTGAGAGTGTCCCGAAGCCCATCCCCGCAAGGTTGGCCCCGATCACCGTCCCTACACCGAGCGCTCCCCAGGGCACGGCGCACTGGCCCCAGCTCGCCAGCACCGCGGCCCTCAAGGGTGTGAACCCGGCGGCGAGCAGGATCGGGGCGCTTATGACCACGGCCACCCCGAATCCCGTAACCGACTCGAAGAATGGCGCCACCCCGACCACAACTCCGGCAGCGAGCGCGACACGGTCGGGCTCCAATCTCCCGAGAAACCGCGACACAGCAGCAACAGCCCCTCCTGCCGAGAGCAGGTTGTAGAGCAATAACCCCCCGAAGAGCACGTACAGAACCTGGGCCGAGGTCCCCAGACCAGCCAGCAAAGCCCCAGGCACCGCGCTAGCCTCAAGCTCCGGCCACACCACCGCCCCCAACACCGCCGTCGCCAGCGACGCCCCACCAGCCCTGGTCCCAGACCATCCCAGACCCGTCAACATCACAGCGGCCACCGCAAAAGGCAGCGCAGAGATCAATATCCCCAGAAAATCTACCATGATAGAATAACTTCTACCAAATGGATGATGAAGCTGCAAGCGGGAGTTCTACGGTGGTTGATGCGGTCTCTTCCGGGCAGTTGGGGGGCCGTGTAAGGCAGTTACGCCGGAGGCGAGGTCTGACGCTGGAGGAGCTTGCCGGGCTCTCTGGGGTGAGTCGGGCCATGATCTCGAAGCTCGAGCGCGGGGAGAAAAACCCCACGCTCGTTGTCGCGGCGAAGCTGGCTGAGGGCCTTGGAGTAACGCTCTCGCAGGTTGCGGGAATAGAGGAGCGGCGCGAGGTTGTCGTCGTGCCCAGGGAGAGGCGCATGGTGATGCGCGATCCCGAGACGGGCTTCGAGCGTCAGCTCCTTTCGCCGAACTTCGTTGGGAGGGGTGTGGAGTTCATCCGCAATGAGATCCCCGAGGGCTCCACTTCGGGCGCGTTTCCGCCGCACCGCGGGGGCGTCGAGGAGCACATCGTCGTCGAGCGGGGGAGTTTGAGGGCGACAGTCGGCGGCGAAGAGTATCTGCTACGCGAAGGCGATGCGCTGTACTTCGAGGCTGACGTGATGCGCCGCTTCGACAATGTCGGTGAGGGGGAGTGTAGCTACTACCTGGTGATCAGCTCGCGGGGAACGTGACGAAGTGCTATGAGGCTTCGACGAGCCTGGTCTTCCGCAGACGGGCTTCATAGCCGGCGCGGTGGCCGCGGTAGTAGTCGAGGCGGTCTGAAGGGCTTTCCCATTTGGCCAGACGGGGGTTGTTGGTGAAGTGTTCCGGATCTCCGTAACGGCCGTCGAGCCAGCCGCACCAGTACGCCTCGGTGTGATCCGGGGACTTCCAGGACACCGGGGCGGAGATGGGGGTGACCTCAGATCCGCAGGCTGGACACCGGTACACGTTGTCGGGCAGGCGTCTCATCTCGGGGTGACCGCACTCGCAGGCGTGGCCGCCGGCCGCGTCGGGAAGCGTGACTATCATGTAGAGCGTCTCCAGCAGCGCGCCGCCGCGAACGTCTCCACACTCGTCACAGCGGAGGGAGTTGCGGCCGAAGGATCGCAGTTCGGTCTCCGAGCAGAAGGGGCAGGTCAGGATTCTGGCTCCGCCGTTCGAGTTGTCCATGACGCCTCCCTTCTTGTCGCTTCGAGCACACCATAATCATGCACCAGAAGATACGATACGACATCACTCAAATAGGTGATTTATTACTAGCCAATTTGGTCTAGGCGGTGAGGACGAGGCTTCAGAGTTCGAAGTGGCCTATCTGCAGCTGGTCAAGGACGCGCTGGCGCAGGGCGCCGATATCGGGTTGGGAGAAATACTGTTCCTGTAGGGGGATCAGGACCTCGCTTGCGCCCTCCGGAACGGGGGCGGTCGCAGGGAGGAGCTTGCGCCTGCCGTCGTCCAGTTCCAGGAGGCGCTTGCGTCCGCCACGCTTGCCGCGTTTCGAGCGGTCTTCGCCGTCCACCTCCACTATGTCGAGCGAGTAGTCGATCATCGGGGCGTCAGCGATAGCGCCGCCCACACCGTAGGCGTCGCAGATCGGGTTCAGGTGGAGGATGTACTCGACGTCGATACCTCCTGAGGCGAAGATCTTCACGTGCTCGAATCCGTTACGGTCTAGTTCCCAACGGACCTCACGCATAAGGTCCAAAAAGTCGCCGCGGCGATTGCCCGGCGTATCCATACGGATCGCCGAGATCGAATCCGGTATTGCTCTGGCGGCCAGTAGCGCACCGAATTTCTCGTCGTCGAAGGTGTCTATGATAATGGTGCGCGGCACCTCCGGTTCCATCACTTCGTCGAAAGCACGGGCCGCCTCGGCGGTCGAGCCGAGGATCAGTACCAGGGCGTGGGGCGTCGTGCCTGTGGCAGGGATGCCGAGGCGTTCCACGGCAAGGTCGACGGCGACCATATCGCAGCCGCCGAGGTAGGCGGCGCGTTCGATCATGGGGGTGACCGCAGGGTGCATCCTGCGCGCGCCAAAGGAGATCACAGGCCTCTCACCAGCGGCGAGCCTGCAGCGGGCCGCCCCCGTGGCCACGCCGGAGGCCTGGCAGAGCAGGCCCAGTATCGCGGTCTCGTGCTCGGCGAAAGCACCGTAGGGGCCAGAGAGGGTGAGGATCGGCTCGTGGGGACGGCAGATCGTACCCTCGGGCACGGCCCGCGCATCGACGTCGAGGCCGTCGAGGAGGTAGGCCACCTCGTCGAGGCCAGCGACCACGAACCAGGCGTCTGTGTCAGAGGTCTTGTAGGCTAGCTCGGCGTGCACGGGAGTATCCTCGAGGCCGCGGGCGCGCAGGATGCGCATCGTCTTGTGGAAGTAGGAGTCTGCGACGTCGGCCTTCAGGATCTCCCCATCAGTGGCCGAGTTGAACCTCCTGCCGCCGCTCCTCTCCACTCTCAAGATGCGAACCCTTTCCGCTAGCGTACCTACTGGCGTATCATAGCCAATTGGACTCACTACAAGTCAACTTGAAGTCAATAGTCTTGATTTGCAGGTAAATGTAAAGGGTCAGGTTACAAGCCCGACCCTTTGTAGACCAACGTGTAGACCAACCGCTACGATAAGGCTGCTTCCATTGCCGTTGCGGTCTGGTCGCCCATGCTTGGTATCCAGTGACTATATCTATCCAAAGTCAGTGCGATCGTGGCGTGTCCAAGTAGCTCCTGTACGAACTTGGGGTGTATCCCACGGCTAAGGAGCAAGGTGGCACAAGTATGCCTCAACTGGTGTGGCGTACAGTCCTCTGGCAAGTCTGCACGCTTCAGGATTGGCTTCAGGTGAGAGCGTGCCACAATATCCCTTGTTAATGGTCTGCCATCTTCCCGACAGAATATGAGGTCATCGTCCTGCCAGTTAGCACCAGCTTGCAACCGTTCAGGGTTCTGGCTTGCTCTGTGGCGCTTCAACGATTCTGTAGCCATGTTGGTTAGCTTTATACTCCGGCCCTTGCCGTTCTTCGGCGTAGTGTAGCGTGGTCCGTTCTTGGCTCGTGAGAGTGTCCGGCATACTCGAAGCGTCCTGCCCTCCATGTCAAGGTCTGACCACTGGATGGAACACAGCTCACCAACCCGTAAGCCTGCTGTTACCGCAACTGCGAACAGAGCCTCTAGTCTCTCGCCATGTGCCTCTGACAAGAGCACCTTCACCTGCTCTGCAGTCAGAGGTCTGATTTCTTCGGGCTGTGGTATCGGTGGGTCTGTGGCCGCTGCTACGTTCTCCCTTACCAAACGCCAGCGGTGTGCTTGCTTCAAGGCACGGTGCAGCGTGGCGTGCATGTACCGGACGGATGAAGGGGCTAGACCGGAGTTCAACCCATCCTGATAGAACCCTTGTACCTGCCCCGGTGTCAGCTTGGATAGCTTCACCTTGCCAATAGACGGTTTGATATGTAGCCTGCACATCCGTT
>DASTKM010000143.1:0-2162 GCA_035715885.1 Rubrobacter sp. | reverse complement strand
GGTGCACGATCCGGAAGGACAGACTATGTAGTCGAAGCGCTCTCCCTCGAAAACGTCGAGGAAGCGGCGCCCAATAGTGCGGGCCTCGTCGAAGAAGCCGGAGTTGAAGGCAGGCTGCCCGCAGCAGGTCTGACCCTCGGGGTAGATCACCTCTACCCCAAGCTTTCTAAGTACGCGCACCACGCTTACGCCGACCTCGGGATTGATCTGGTCCACGTAACACGGTATGAAAAGGGCTGCTCTCAATGGCCTCCTCTCCCCGACGACTTCGGAGGCCAGTATAGCAACCGGATGATCCAGAGAAGCAACACGCCTCCCATCCCTCGAACCGTCACCGCGATTGTGGGTGGTGCTCCGACGCACATGAGCAGACAGTGGCGAACATCGTGGCCGACGAGCAAATCTCCGGCCGGCTCCGTATCTCGCTGACCACTGCCATGATTTGCGCTCCGTTCAGTCAGGTTTGGAGTGGCGAATAGGCTACGGCGGGCTGCTAGAATGTTCGCTGGTACCGAAAAGGGCAGGGAGAAATGATGAGCGGTGGTCCCCGCGAGGGTGGGTGTTTCTGCGGGAGGGTGAGATACAGGGTGGCCGGGGAGCCTCTTGGATCTGCGGTCTGCCACTGCGTATCGTGCCGCAGAACGTCGGGCGCGCAGTCGGTCGCGTGGCTTACTTTCCCCTCTAGAAGGTTCTCCCTCATCCACGGTGAGCCGGCCGACTACCGCTCTTCCGATGAAGTAAGCAGGACCTTCTGCCAGAGTTGCGGCACGTCGCTAACCTACAGGCATGACGGGCAGCCCGACTCGATCGACGTGACTACCGCGAGCCTTGACCGCCCCGACGAGTTCCCTCCCACACGTCATTTATGGCTGGAAGACAAACTCGCCTGGGAGGGTGTCGACGACGGTCTACCCCGATTCGAGCAGGGTGGCCCGCCGGATTAATGTTGTAAAGGCGGTCCCTACGGAGGTGAGGCAGTGCAGACAGAGAACCCCGTCTACGAGGAGATACAGGAGATCCTGCGCGCCGTCGAACTCCCCAGCGTCGCGCTCGTCGGGCAGCGGATAGATTCTCCGCCGGCGCTCGCGAACATTAGGGAGAGCGTTCGCGAGGCGCTGAGTTCCGTGGAGCTGCCATCAGGCTCTGTGGCCATTGGCGTAGGGAGCAGGGGAGTAGCCAGGATAGGGGAGGTAGTCGCGGCGCTGGTAGAGGCCCTGAAGGACTCCAGCGCCGAGCCTTTCGTAGTCCCCGCGATGGGGAGCCACGGCGCCTCGACCGCGGAAGGCCAGGCGCAGGTGCTCGCGCACCTCGGCGTTAGCGAGGAGCAGGTCGGGTGTCCCGTGCGGGCGACGATGGAGAGTGTGAGAATCGGGGAGACGTCCTCGGGCGTAGCTGTCTACATGGACCGTAACGCTTACGAGGCAGACTCGGTCATCGTGGTCAACAGGGTCAAACCCCACACCGCGTTCAGGGGAACCGTCGAGAGCGGTCCGACGAAGATGCTCGCCATCGGGCTGGGCAAGCAAAGGGGGGCGCACTCCATACACTCTGCGGGATGGGAGAACATTCACCGGACTATCCCCGAGGCGGCCCGCGTCGCCGTCGAGAGCGGCAAGGTCGCCTTCGGCCTCGCCACCGTCGAGAACGCAGAAGAAGAACCATGCAAGATAGTCGCGATCCCCGCCGGGGAGTTGGAGGAGGCTGAAGCGCTGCTCCTCGAAGAAGCCAAGCGCAACCTCGCGCGCTTGCCGTTCGACGAGATCGACGTCCTCGTGGTAGATGAGATCGGGAAGAACATCTCGGGCGATGGCGCCGACCCCAACGTCACAGGCCGCTACCCGACGACCGCTGCCTCAGGTGGCCGTTCCGTCGAGCGCATGGTCTTCCTCGGCCTGACAGAGGAGACCGGCGGTAACGCCAATGGTCTCGGCATGGCGGACGTAGTTACCGAGCGCCTCGCCAACGCGGTGGATCGTCCCTCTACCTACATGAACGCCCTCACTTCGACCACGCCGGCGCCCGTCAAGACGCCCATGGTCATGCCAACGGATGAGATGGCGGTCGCCGCTGCCCTCACCATGTGCGCCGGCGTCGACCCCGCCGAGGCCAGGCTCGTCCGCATAGAGAACACCCTCAAGCTCGGGAGGATCTGGGTGTCGGAG
>DASTKM010000142.1:0-5346 GCA_035715885.1 Rubrobacter sp. | reverse complement strand
CGAAGCCGCTGATGCCTTTCGCGGCCAGGGTCTTGACCGGGCCCGCCGAGACCAGGTTGACCCTGATGCCGTGCGCTCCGAGGTCGCGGGCGAGATAACGTGAAGTGCTCTCCAGGGCGGCCTTGGCTACACCCATCCAGTCGTAGGCTGGCCAGGCGATACGGGCGTCGAAGTCCAGGCCGACGACAGAGGCTCCTGGTTTGAGGAGATCGAGGAGGCCGACGGAGAGCGCCTTCAAGGAGTAGGCCGAGGTTTGGAGTGCCGTGGCGACGGAGGGCCACTCTGCGGTGAGGAAATTGCCCCCCAGGGCGTCCTCAGGGGCGAAGGCTATGGCGTGGACGATCCCGTCGAGATCCCCCCAGCGTTCTGCGAGGTCGTCCGCGACCGCTTCGATGTCCTCCGGCTTGTTTACATCGAGTTCGAGGATGGGGGGTTCAGGGTGGAGGCGTCTGGCCGTTCGCTCCGTGAGACTTCTGGCGCGGCCGAAGCTGCTAAGGATGATCTCAGCCCCCTGCTCCTGGGTCAGCCGAGCCGCCGAGTAGGCTATCGAGCGCCGGTCCAGAACACCGGTAACCAGTACCTTCTTGCCTTCGAGCAATCCACCCATTGCGCCTCCCGATCTCTTACCTCCACAAGGTCCGGCACAGTCTAGGGAATGAGTGGGGCCGTCGCCAGAGGCGCGAAAGTAATCCGTGGCGCGCCAGCGTAGAGAAACCTGTGATTAATTGCAGCGAGAGCGGGTAAAAGCAGTAATGAATAATATACGGGTCAACTTGGAGAGGGAACCCGTTTGCACAGTAGGACGGCCGTAAGTTTTTCGCGCGCCTTCCGCTGTGGGAAAGGCGCGGAGATAAGAGGATACGTAAGGGAAGGGAGTAGAGATGGCGGAAGAGACAAAGATACGCACGTACGAGCCTCCAGAGGAATTCGCCAGGGAGGCGAATGTGAAGGACCCCTCGGTCTATGAGGAGGCCGAGCAGGACTACGAGGGTTTCTGGGCCGAGCGGGCCAGGGAACTGCACTGGTTCAGGGAGTGGGATCGGGTCCTCGACTGGGACCCGCCCGAGGCCCAATGGTTCGTCGGCGGAAAGCTCAATGTCTCTTACAACTGTCTGGACTACCAGGTCGAGCAGGGCAGGGGAGACAAGACCGCAATCCTCTGGCAGGGGGATGAGCCCGAAGACAGCAAGACCTTCACTTACTCCGAGCTGAAGGCCGAGGTCGAGAGGTTCGCCAACGTCCTCAAGGGCCTCGGGGTCCAGAAGGGCGACCCTGTTGCGATCTACCTGCCAATGATCCCCGAGTTGCCGATCGCGATGCTGGCCTGCGCCCGCATCGGGGCCCCGCACTCGGTCGTCTTCGGCGCTTTCTCCGCCGATTCCTTGCGTGACCGCATCAACGACTGCGAGGCGAAGGTCCTCGTCACGGCCGACGGTGGGCCGAGGGGCGGCAAGGTGACGCCCTTGAAGGCCAACGCCGACGAGGCGCTCCAGGACACACCTTCTATCGAGAACGTGGTCGTCGCGCAGCGTACCGGCGAGGACGTAGACATGGTCGAGGGTCGCGACCGCTACTGGAACGACCTGATGGCTGAGGCAGACGCCGAATGCCCGGCCGAGGAGATGGATTCAGAAGACATCCTCTATATCCTTTACTCCTCGGGCTCGACCGGCAAGCCCAAGGGCATCGTTCACACCACGGGCGGCTACCTCACGCAGGTCAAGGCCACGACCAAATGGGTTCTTGACGTCAAGGAGGACGACGTCTACTGGTGCCAGGCCGACATAGGCTGGGTTACGGGGCACTCCTACCTCGTCTACGGACCCTTGAGCAACGGGGTGACCACCGTCCAGTTCGAGGGCACGCCGAGCTACCCGGGCCCGGATCGGCACTGGGATGTGATCGAGCGTCACGGGGTTACCATCTACTACTCGGCGCCGACCGTCATCAGGGCGTTCATGAAGCAGGGAACGGAGCCTATCGAGAAGCACGACCTCTCGTCCTTGAGGATGCTCGGTACCGTGGGCGAGCCCATCAACCCGCGGGCGTGGGAGTGGTACCACGAGAACATCGGGGGCGGAAGGTGCCCCATCGTGGATACGTGGTGGCAGACGGAGACCGGTGGCATCATGATCGCGCCTCTCCCAGGCATCACGCCGACCAAGCCTGGCAGCGCCACCTGGCCTTTCCCAGGCATCTTCGTCGACATCTACGACGATGACGACAACCCGATCGAAGGCCCCGGAAAGGGGAACCTGGTCGTCACCAGGCCCTGGCCAGGCATGCTCCGTACGATCTACAAGGACCCCGAGCGTTACCGTAAGACCTATTGGGAGAGGCTCGGCGACAAGTACTTCGTCGAGGACGGAGCCGAGCGGGATGAGGATGGTTACTACACCATCACAGGCAGAATAGACGACGTGATGAACGTCTCGGGGCACCGTATCGGCACGATGGAGGTCGAAAGCGCCCTCGTCGCCCACAAGGCCGTAGCCGAATCCGCCGTTATCGGGCGGGACGACGAGGATAAGGGCCAGGCTATCGTAGCCTACGTGATCCTGGAAGGCGACAGAGAGGGAAGCGAAGAGCTCATCAAAGAGCTCAACGACCAGGTCAGGAAAGCCATTGGCCCGCACGCTAGGCCCGAGGAGATCATCTTCACCCCCGACTTGCCGAAGACGAGAAGCGGCAAGATCATGCGCCGCGTCCTCCGCGGCGTGGCCGAGGGCGAGGACGACCTTGGGGATGTCACAACCCTCGCCGATCCCTCCGTCGTAGACGAACTCAAGGAGGCCCGCCACTAGAGCTAGCGCGAACGGCGAGAGTCTTCCAAACCGGGGCGGGGCTTTCCAGGCTCCGCCCCGACTCCTACCCACGCGTCGTTCCGACGGGCAGCCGGTCAGTCGCCTCCCAATCCCCTGCAAACGCGCTCTCAGCGGAACTTTGCGAGCGTTCCTGCGTATATGTATGTAGTAAAATACAGGCAGTAAATCTGCTAGGAGGATTAACGTTGTTCATACCAGGTGGATTCGGCGGTTACCTGCTAATAATGATCGTCGGAATGATCATCTCGGGGGCTGCGGCCCTGTGGGTTAGGAGCTCTTACTCGAAGTACTCGAAGAAGAGAAGCGCCAGCGGCCTCACAGGCGCCCAGACTGCCCGTATGATACTCGATCGCAACGCTCTGACGAACGTCAGGGTAGAGCCTGTGGCCGGACAGCTCACCGACCACTACGACCCGAGGAGCAAGGTCGTCAGGCTCTCTGAGGACAACTTCAGGGGCAACTCCATCGCCGGGGTGAGCGTGGCCGCCCACGAGGTGGGGCACGCCATCCAGGACGCCACAGGCTACGTGCCGATGAAGCTGAGGGCCGGGATCTTCCCGATCGTGAACTTCAGCAGCCAGATCTGGCCTCTGGCTTTCATCATGGCCTTCTTTGTCGGGGGCGCGGCGAGCCCGTTCGGGTCGCTCCTGATCAACGTCGCCATCGTGCTGTTCCTCGGGGTTCTACTGTTCCACGTGGTGACGCTGCCAGTCGAGATCAATGCCTCAACCCGCGCCTACGGACTCCTGACCCGCTACGGCATACTGTCTGGCACGGAGGCGGGAGGGACCAGGCGGGTCCTGACCGCGGCGGCCTTCACCTACATCGCCGCTGCTCTTACGGCGGTGCTGACCTTACTCTACCTGCTGGCCGTGAGCAGGCAGTAGAGCGGACCTTTCGTCCGGACCAAGAGGGCGGGGCTTCGGCCCCGCCCTCGAACTTTTCCTTGCCGGGCATCGGCCGCACGAGAGTTGTAGAATACGCGCGTCATGGAAGAGGTCAGTCGCATAACGAAGCGCCGGAGGCGGCTACGGACCGTAGGAGAGCCACATCCGTGGGAGCCAAGGCACATGCGCCTGACGGCGATGCGCTTCGCCGAGTCTATCGGAGAGCCTGCGGAGCGCCGCAACGTGACTCTCGGGGTAATACAGCACCTCTGGCGCTCGCCGGTCCCGTTCATCGGGTTCTACCCGCCTGAGGGAGTAAAGGTTACGGAGAATCGCCTCTACACGCCGGCTCCCCCAAAGTCGGTGGACGACACGGACTATCTCGCTGGGGTCGAGGCCCACAAGAGGGCCTTCGCGAAAGACCTGGAGAACGCTATGGTCCCCACAGGGAGGTTGCCTGGCTACTTCGAGGTCCCGACTGATGAGGGGTGGCGCATAACCCTGGAGCTCGCGGAGGGACGCCTGGGGCTGGCTGACGCCTGGGGCATGAACTCCGAGAGGGAGGTGGCCGGGGATCTCGCGCCCTTCGCCTGGGCCTACCGCAACTGTGACTTCTGTATCGTCACCATATACGACAAAGACATCGGGGCCCTGCGCGACGACCTTCTCTTCGTCGCCAAGCGTGCTGGTGTGGAGCTCAGGTGGCGCAGGAGTGCAGCCTGAGGGATTCTCAGCGACCTGGCCAAACGGCGCCAGGAGGCCCTCGCAGATCAAGAATAGAAATTAGAACTTCGGGTATAATATGCGCGTCCGGAGGTTTTCACCGGATTTACAGAGAGTTCCATTAGAGAGGTCGCGTCAGATGCTCACCAGCCACACCACCGGAGGGTTCGCTACCACAAGCGCACCGCAAGGATTCGATCTCACAGACTTCGAAGAGGCCGGTCTCAGGGTCGTAGAGAGGCGTTTTGGTCCGAGGGACACGATCTTTACGCCAGGGGATCCCGACGATCAACTCTACTTCCTGCTCTCGGGCACGGTGCGTCTGTACAAGATCTACGGCGACTACAAGGAGGCTACGACCGCGCTTCTCAAGGATGGGGGCGTCTTCGGCAAGCTCAACCTGGTGGAGGGACGTTGGCAAGATGTCTTCGCAGAGGCCGTTACCGACTCGCGGGTGGCGAGTATCCAGAAGGCATCCATAGAGCGGGTGATAAAGAGCGATCCCGGCTTCGCCCTCAAACTCTTCTCCTCGTTCTCCGAGCGGCTCAGGCAGTCCGATGAGGTGATAGAGAGCCTGTTGCACAGGGAGGTCTCGACCAGGCTCGCGACGCTGCTGATAAACCTGGGCGAGCGCTTTGGGGAGAGCAATGGTGTCGGCACACTGATAGACGTGCGGCTCACCCACCAGGACCTGGCGAACATGATCGCCTCTACAAGGGAGGCCGTCTCGAAGGTGATGAGCGAGCTCCAGCGCGACGGGGTTATAGAGAGCCGCAACCGCAGAATCGTTATAGTCAATGGGAAGGCCCTTGCCGAGTACGCCTCCAGGTTATCCGGCCTGAGCATCGACGGGCAGGCCGCGATCTAGCCTCCCTGTCGCTGCCTTTCCGGACAGCTCTTTTTCTGCAACG
>DASTKM010000141.1:0-2315 GCA_035715885.1 Rubrobacter sp. | reverse complement strand
TCCTCCTTTGAGTCGGAGTCCTTTGACCAGTAGCAACCAGTTCTATTGAGCACCGCGAAGTCCCCTGATTTTGTGAGAACGGGCGGTTACGGAGGCGTGTCCCGGCATCCTATTCCATCTCTACGAGATCCTGGCCCGCGTCCACGGCCTCCTCGTTCTCGACTAGAAACCTGGCGATGGTGCCCTCTTCCTCGGCCTTGATCTCGTGGAACGATTTCATGACCTCGATCAGGCCGACGGTATCTCCGGCCGAGATCTGGTCGCCCTCCTCGACGTAGGGGCCGCTCTCCGGATCGGGGCGGCGGTAGAAGGTACCTGGCATCTGGGCTTTCACGGTCTTCGCCAACTCGAACTCTCCTCGTGCTAGGGAACCCTCTGCTCCGCTCGTCCGACTGGCCTTACCTCAACGCCGTTCTCCCCGAGCTTTCGCACTATCGTCTCGGCCAGCCTCGCGACCCCGGGGGTGTCGCTGTGGACGCAGATCGAGTCCGCAGCCACCTCTATGTCGTTACCGTCCACGGTCCTGACCCTGCCCTCCGTCACGCCCCGGAGGACTCTCTCGGCCACCTCCTCCGGATCGAGCTCCTCTCCTACGCGACGGGTAAAGACGATCTGGCCTTCGTCGTTGTACTCGCGGTCGGCGAAGAACTCCCTCGCGACGGGCTGGCCCATCTCCTGGGCGATCTCGTGGGTCTTCGAGGATTGCATGCAGTACAGGACGAGGGCCGGGTCTGACTCCTGGATCGCCCCGATGATGGCGCGCGACAACTCCTCGTCGCGGGCTGCGGCCATGTAGAGGGCGCCGTGGGGCTTGACGTGCTGGACCTCCAGGCCGTAGAGGCGGGCGAACTCGCGCAGCGCACCTAGCTGGTAGATCAACTCGTCGCGGAGTTCCTCCGGCGCGGCCTTTATCTCCCTCCTGCCGAAGCCAACCAGGTCACCATACCCGTTGTGCAACCCGACCGCGACGCCGTGCTCTCTGGCCAGCGCTACCGTCTCGCGCATGACATGCGAGTCGCCGGCGTGGAAGCCGCCGGCGACATTGGCCGAGGAGATGTGGCGCATCAACTCCTCGTCCGCGCCGAAACTATAAGGGCCGAAGCTCTCACCCATGTCGCAATTGAAGTCTATCTGCAATGTGACTCCCTTCGGTCGGCGGCTTTAGGCTTCAGGTTTCGTGCATCAGGTCCGCATTCGCGATTGACTTCGAGCAGGACAGACCTTGTCGCTCACCCGAACGGCGCATCGCTCCACCGAGAACCGTCCCACAGCTCCTGATGCCTCAAGAAAGTGCTTCCTTGATTTCCGCCATCTGCTTGCGCCTCTGCTCTCGGGCCGCGAGCGCTTCCTCGAGATCGACGGAGCGGAAACGGGTCTTGTCGTTTGTCTTGGTCTGGGCAAGTCTGTCGCGGTCCGCGCTTATGACGGTGCCTATGGTCGCGTAGCCCCCGCCGGTGACGGCGTCGTTCATCAGGACGATGGGCTCGACGCCGCCAGGCACCTGGATGGAGCCAACGGGGTAGCCGAAGTCAACCACGTTGGCCTGGTCTGCCCCGGCACCAGCCGGCTGTTCCCGCTCCAAGAACCCGAGCTCGCCGCCCTTGTAGCGGTAGCCGACCCGGTCAGCGTCAGTGGTGACCGTCCACGTGGTGTTGAGGAACGCCTCCATGCTCTCCTCGGTCAACCGATAGCTGGCGAGCCCGATAATGACGCGCAGCTCCGCCTCTTTGGAGTAGTGGGGGATCTGCTGCTCAACGACGGCCATCCCGACGCGGTCGGAGCGGTCGCCCGCCTCGCCCAGCGCCAGCTCGTCGCCCTCAGCCAGCGCCCTGCCCTCGTGGCCTCCAAGCCCGATCAGGGTGTAGGTCGAGCGGCTGTGCATGAAGACGGGCACGTCTATCCCGCCCGCCACAGCCAGGTAGGCCCTCGCACCGTTCTGGAGGTAGTCGAGGGCTAGCACATCCCCCGACTCTACAGCGAGCGTCTCCCAGGTCGGGACCTCCTCGCCGTTGATCTTCGGCGGCATCTTGGCCCCCGTAACGGCGACTACGGCGTCCTCTGTAAACTCCAGCCTAGGGCCGAAGTACGTTATCTCCAGGCCCGCCGCGCCTTCCTCGTTGCCGACGAGGTAGTTGCCAATCTGGTAGGAGAAAACGTCCATCGCTCCGCTAGGAGGCATCCCGATAGCGTACTCGCCGAGGCGGCCCGTGTCCTGGACGGTGGTGAGTAGACCAGGGCTCTGCACCTTAATCGCCATAGAGCGCCCCCAGGATCTCCTCGTTGTACGCGTGGGGGTCGTCGAGGGCGCGGTCCGG
>DASTKM010000140.1:0-2907 GCA_035715885.1 Rubrobacter sp. | reverse complement strand
GGGGCCTACCAAGAACTTGTGCGTGGATGGTGTATGCGCGATGCTGGATCAGGCGATTAGAGGAGGTCAACGAGTTGCGAACGAAGGATGCTTACATCGACACCCATCTCAGGGAATCGCTGGTCGAGGAGAACTCCTTTGTGCGGATGCCTCCGGAAGACATCCCGCCGCCCTCGTTCGAGGACGCTTGGGACTCCCTGCCCCAACCCTTCTGGGGGGGACACGAGGGTGCCATAGATTGCTACCGTAGGGCGTGGGAGCTAGCATTCTCCAACCTGCGCCGTCCCGAGCCGGAGAGCGGCTTCGTCGCCAGCTATATCGACACGGCTTTCAACGACTGCCTTTTCATGTGGGACTCGGCATTCATCTTGCTGTTCGGCCGTTACGGCCGCCGTGCCTTCGCCTTCCACCGCACCCTGGATAACCTCTACGCCAAGCAGCATCCCGACGGGTTTATCTGCCGGGAGATCGGCACCTTGGACGGTAAAGACCGCTTCGAGCGCTTTGATGCGGCGAGCACGGGGCCGAACGTTATGCCGTGGACGGAGTGGGAGCACTACGTTGACACGGCCGACCGAGAGCGCCTAGGCCGGGTCTTCCCCGTTCTCGTCTCCTACCACAGGTGGCTGCGGCGCCACCGCACCTGGCGCGACGGCACCTACTGGACGTCCGGCCTCGGCTCCGGAATGGATAACCAGCCGCGCTTTCCGCAGAGACCGGCGGGGAAGGTCGGGTGGCCCGAACGCCTGACCTACCACGGGCACGCCGTCTGGATCGACGCGTGCCTCCAACAGGTGCTATCGGCGGATCTACTCCTGCGCATGGCAGACGCCCTCTGCCGCACCAAAGAGGTCGCGGACCTGCGCGAAGAGCGCGACCGGCTCTCCATGACGGTCAACGAGCGTCTGTGGAACGAGGAGACCGCCTTCTACCACGACGAGCTTGCGGACGGAACGCTCTCGGACGTTCAGACCGTCGGCGCCTTCTGGGCTCTGCTGGCAGGCGTTGTGCCGCAGGAGAGGATCTCCTCGTTCGTCGGACACCTGGAGGACCCCAAGAGATTCGGGCGGCCCCATCGCGTGCCCTCGCTCTCCGCCGACCATCCGGAATACGATGCGGAAGGCGGCTACTGGCTCGGTGGCGTATGGCCGCCCACGAACTGCATGGTCTTGCGGGGACTCGACTGGGCCGGTTACAACGACCTGGCGCACGAGATCTCCCGCGAGGACCTCGACTACGTGGTAGCCGTCTTCGAACAGACCGGAACACTCTGGGAGAACTACGCCCCTGAGCGGACGGCGCCTGGCAACCGTGCCAAAGACGACTTCGTAGGCTGGAGTGGCCTCGCGCCCGTGGCAGGACTCTTCGAGTACGTGTTCGGGTTGCGCGCCGACGCGTCCTCAGGACGGCTCCTGTGGGACGTACGGCTCCTGGAAGACCACGGCGTCCACGGCTATCCGTTCGGCAGGGATGGAGTCCTGGAACTCTCTTGCGCCAACCGCAACTCCGCCACAGTAGAGCCAGAAATCCAGGTGCGCTCCACGGTACCCCTAGAACTCATGATCAGGTGGGAGGGTGGAGAAAAGACCATCGCCGTCCCCGAGAGCTGATTTGGAATCCGCAGTATCATTTCCGCGGCGGACAACTTGGGCGCACGCAATCCTCCCAGCTCGAGAGCAACATTCCCGCGCAAGCGGAAATCTACGTCAGCCAGCGCTCCGCGCCTCCAACTAGAAGCCACCTATCGGGTTCGAGACCGGGTTGCACGAGATCGACATTCCCCCTGCCGGGGTAGCCGTATTGAAGTAACCTGTGTGGAGGGGATCGCAAGTTACTCGTTCAGAGAAAGGACCTAACCTTGAAGGTAGCCTTTATCGGTGCAGGGAGCGTCGTCTTTACCAAGAACCTATTGACAGACACCCTGAGCTTCCCCGAGCTGCACGGAACCACAATCGCCCTGCACGACATAGACCCCGAGCGCCTGGAGACCGCTGGCATGATGGCCCGCTGGACCTCGGATCAGCTCGACGCCGATGCGAGTGTTGAGGAATATCTCGACCGGAGGCGGGCGCTCGAAGGAGCAGACTTCGTCGTGAACATGGTCCAGATCGGAATGCACGAGGCCACCCTGCTCGACTTCGAGATCCCCAAGAAGTACGGCCTCAAGCAGACGATCGCCGACTCGATGGGCATCGGCGGCATCTTCCGCGGCCTGCGTACTATCCCATTCGTCCTCGACCTCGCTGGCGAGATGCGAGAGCTCTGTCCGAATGCGCTGCTCCTGAACTACACGAACCCGATGGGCATCCTTATGGAGGCGCTGTACACCGCAAGCCCAGAGACAAAGAGCGTCGGGCTCTGCCACAGCGTCCCTTACACCGCCCGCGAGATCTCCTCGTACATCGGCGTGGAGCATGAGGAGCTTCTTTACGAGTGCGCCGGCATCAACCACATCGCCTGGATGACACGCTTGGAGGTGGAAGGCGAAGACGCCTACCCACGGCTGTTCGCGGCGATGGAGGACCCTGACGTGTACGCCAAAGACAAGGTGCGCTTCGAGCTGATGCGCCGCTTCGGGTACTTCGTCACCGAGTCGAGCGAGCACAACGCCGAGTACGTACCCTACTTCCTCAAGGACGATGAGCTGATCCAACTCTACGACGTGCCTGTTGACGAGTACGTCAGGCGCAGCGAGGAGAACCTCGTCCAATACGCTGAGACGCGTCGCAAACTGCTCGCCGGAGAAGACTTCTCGCTGGGTCGCAGCGTCGAGTACGGCTCGCTCATCATGCACTCGCTCGTCACCGGCGAGGCGCGGGCCATATACGGCAACGTCGAGAACACAGGCCTCGTTACGAACCTCCCCGAAGCAAGCTGTGTCGAGGTGCCGATCCTGGTCGACGGCAC
>DASTKM010000139.1:0-8620 GCA_035715885.1 Rubrobacter sp. | reverse complement strand
TCCTCGAAAATACCTATGAATTCAGAATGGTAACTTGAATACGGCGAACTTCCGAGAAGACCTCTTCCAGGCACTGGTGTGAATACAGCCTCGGCGGCAGCTCCATTTTCATGGCTTCGGGGTGGCCCGGCAAGGGCCATGGATCACTTGGGTGAATAGGGCTATTTACAGCACGTTGCAGCTAGGTTTCTGCCTCTATGAGTTCCTTGATGTTTCGAATGCTCCGCTGCACCAGGCCGCTCATGCGTTCCTTCATCGATTCATCGATCGGCGTCTCGGCACGAATCGTTAGTCGCGTGCGGCCCTCACTGACCTCCTCGAAGGTGGTCCTTCTGTCAGTCTCCATACCCCCCTCTCGAATGACGGCCCTAAAAGCCCTGTTGGGCTCATACTCCACAACTTCCATTGTGCCTTCCACCGGAGTAGTGCCCGAACGGCTATTGCGCCTCTGGATGATCGTTCCGAGGCCGATGGGTTCATCTGAGTGACGCCACAGTTCGATATCTGGGTCCCAACGCGGGTGGTTACGAACATGGTCGTCGGCAAAGAACTTGAAGACAGCGACAACAGGACGATCGATCTCTTGTGAGACCTCAATCCTAACTGTTGACCGGGCGCTTGAGCAGACGTTTTCCCGCTACGCCATCGATCCGGTGCGTCTGGCCATCGGGGGTTTCTCGGATGGGGCCTCCTACGCGCTCTCTTTGGGGATCACCAACGGGGACCTCTTCACGCACGTGCTCGCGTTCTCGCCGGGGCTCATGGCCCCGGCCGGGCGGACCGGCTCCCCGCGCATATTTGTCTCCCACGGCATGCGCGACGGGGTGCTTCCGATAGACTGCTGCAGTCGCAGCATCGTCCCCGAGCTGAAGCGTGGCGGCTACGATATGCTCTACCGGGAGTTCGACGGGGAGCACTCGATCTCGCTCGAGATCGCCCTAGAGGCGATCGGCTGGTTTACGCAACAGAAGTTCCCCTAAAGGACCGGTCAGCGCCGTTCCGGGAGCGGACCTCCTCGCGCTCCGCCCGCAACTCCGGGTAGCATTGGTGAAATGATCTCGAGCTTCTTCGAACGAGGGCGGTTCGCACTAGCGCTGCGGACCGCGCGGTCTCTGCTCGGTGGTACCACAGGGTTAGAACAGCCGCGAGAGCCCTACGTGCAAGGCGTCACGGCGTCCTCGGCAGTCATCTGCTGGGTGAGCCAGCACCCGGGATCGGGCGTGGTCGAGTACGGCAAGACCCCCGAACTGGGGCGTAAGGAAACAGACCCCCGAGTCCGCAGGCGCCACGTGGTCGCGCTTGCCGGTCTCGACCCCGGCTCGACTTACCATTACCGTGTGGAAGGCGTTGGCGGGTCGTCGCCGACGGGGTGCTTCCGCACCGCCCCCGTGGACGACGACTCACGATTCAGCTTCGCTGTGGTGGGCGACAGTGGCAGCGGAGGAAAGGGACAGCTAGCAGTGGCCGCGCTGCTGGAACGCCTGAGGCCGGACCTAGTCCTGCACACGGGCGACGTAGTCTACCCGGCAGGCCTGGAGCGCCACTACGACCGCCGCTTCTTCGCTCCGTACCGAAACCTCATCAAGACGGTACCCCTCTTCCCTGTCCTCGGCAACCACGACGTGAGGAAGGGGAACGGCGCAGCCTTCCTCGAAAACTTCCATCCGCCCCTCGGCAGTCCGGGTAGCACCAAGCGCTACTATTCCTTCGACTGGGGCAACACCCACTTCGTCGCGCTCGACAGCGAACTGTATCACGGTGATAGGGGTTCTAACCCGGAGGAGCAGAGGGACTTCCTGGAGCGAGACCTGGCCACCACGCGCAAGCGCTGGAAGGTCGCGTTCTTGCATAGGTCTCCCTATGGCTCCTCGAGGCACGGCGGTGACGAGAAAGTGAGGCAAGACCTAGAGCCGCTCTTCGTGAAGCATGGGGTGGACCTCGTCTTCTCTGGCCACGACCACGTCTACGAGCGCACCGTGCCCATAACGGGAGTGACCTACGTGGTCAGCGGGGGAGGCGGCAGGAGGCTGTATCCGGCGGGCAATGGCGAGTTGACGGCCTCCTCCGTGTCCGCCCACCACGCGGTGCTCGTGCGCGTCAGCGGCAGCCGCCTGTTGCTAGAGACCCTAGAAGTGGGCGGCAAGGTCGTTGACCGCTTGGAACTATACCAGCCCCATGCGAAGTGACCGTCTCGCGAAGAGTCGGCTCGCAACCGCTTCAAGTATACGTCCCAGTAACCCTAAGAGGCGTGTGGTCTTTATAAAGCGCGCCCGCGACCTCGACTGGAGGATCTACGGCCAAGCCCTAACGCCGGTTCGAGAGCTGCCCGAAATAGGCGAACGCCCGGCAGAGGGAGAACGAACAGCCTAGACCTAGTGCCGCCGAATGGCGCAGCGACCGGAGGTGAGTACGCGATAAAACTAGGGTCCCGGCACCCCTGCAGCACGAGTTAGCTATCCTTCTCAACCCAGTTGCCTTTCTCGTTCTTCTCGTACTTGTTCTCTACGGCGCTCCAGGCGACCCTATGGGCGCGGTCCTCCTCGCCGTACTGCTCCTCTGCGGAGTAGAAGGCCTCTTTGTAGATCACTTGTGCGTGCTTGGGCAGGTTGTTCTTCACGTTGTCCGGTAGCTGAGTGATCTGCTTGTAGGCCATCTCGCTCCTCATATCTTGTGGCTCTTCTACTACGCTCTTTCTGTACCCCCAAAGGGGCTCGGCCAACCTCTTGTACGCTGGTAAGAAAGAGCAATAGTATGATGGAACCTGGGCGGGTCTCGCGAAGCTTATTGGAGACCTACCAGCCAAGGATAGGACACCGAACGGAGGAACTTAATGCGACGCCTGCTGCGCGATAATGGGCTTTCGATCGCCATGTTCGGCCTCTTCTTCGTCTTTGTAAGCGCGCAGAGTGTTATGGGCTTGTTGGACTACAACAGCACCCAAGAGGAGCATGGGCAGCCTCCGGTCGGCTACGTTCAGTACCTAGGAAGCGGGGGCTTCGTCGAAGCCATTTTCGAGAACTGGGAGTCAATCGGCGTCAGAATTCGGGCGCTGGCGATCTCACGTTTTCGTGTGGCCTCTCCTGGTTCCTGCCACCCTGAGCAAGCGTAGCATTCCACCTTATGACCGCTTTTAGCTGCTCTTGGGACAGCCCTTTGCTTAAGTCGGTTTTGAAGCTGAAGGCGGCAAAGAGGTACGCGAACATAAGTACGTGCTCGAGCTACTCTGAGGATCACAATCTGGGATTCTGCCAGCTCTCCTCCTTCCTTACAAGGAGCGCAGAAGCTTCCATCTCGACTACGAAAATGAACTAGTACACTTCAAAGATGGATCACCCGAAGCTGATCCCGGGGTGCAGGGCAGTACTCGAATCCCGCCGTCAGCGCTGGCATGGGAGCAGAGCGTGACGACGCCGCGGCCAGGTCAGCCGTTCTCGGGGCGTACGATCTGGATTCGGAAGCTCAAGACCCCTCTACGGGAGTTTCTGCGCACGGAGACCGGCGGCGCGTCGGTCCTGCTCTTTGCGGCGATAGCTGCGCTCGTGTGGGTCAACGTCGACGCGTCCTCCTACGACGCGCTCTGGGCGACGACGCTCTCGATCGACATCGGCGGGGCTGGTGTCGCGCTCGATCTTCGCCACTGGGTGAACAGCGGGCTGATGACGTTCTTCTTCTTCGTGCTGGGGCTCGAGGCACGGCGCGAGTTCGACCTGGGCGAGCTGCGAGAGAGACGACGGTTCGCGCTGCCGCTGCTGGCCGCGATCGGCGGGATGGCAACGGCGGTCGCCATCTACCTCGCCTTCAACATGGGTGCTCCGTCCGCGCACGGCTGGGGCATCGCGATGTCGACCGACACGGCCTTCGCGCTCGGCCTGCTCGCGCTCGTGGGGCGGCGTCTTCCTGACCGTCTGCGGGCGTTCATCCTTACGCTGGTCGTGGTCGACGACCTCCTCGCGCTCGTCGTCATCGCAACGGTCTACACAGAGCAGGTCAAGGTTTCGGCGCTGCTCGCCGCCCTGAGTGTCTTCGGAGCTGTCCTCGTCGTGCGCGCCCTCCGCGTGCATCGGGGCCTGGTCTACGCGGTGCTCGGGGCGGCGACCTGGGTAGCGCTGCTCGAGTCGGGCGTGGAGCCGGTGGTCGTGGGCCTCGCGATGGGCCTCCTGGCTTACGCCTACCCGGCGGCGCGGTCCGATCTCGAGCGCGCTGGCGATCGCTTTCGGGAGTTCCGCGAGCAACCGACGCCAGAACTGGAGCGCTCCGCGCGCGAGGAGCTGAGGTCGGCGATCTCGCCGAACGAGCGGCTACAGCTGCTCTACCATCCGTGGACCAGCTACGTGATAGTTCCGCTGTTCGCGCTCGCGAATGCGGGAATCGCGATCGACGGCGGCTTCCTGGAGCGAGCCTTCAGCTCGCCGATCACGCTGGGGATCCTGTTCGGCTATGTCGCCGGCAAGCCGCTTGGCATTCTGGGCGCGTCGTGGCTTGTGACGCGACTGAGCGGCGAGCGGCTACGGCCGCCGGTCGGCTGGGCGGCCGTAGCCGGCGGCGGCACGATCGCTGGAATCGGCTTCACGGTGTCGCTGCTAGTCGCAACGCTCGCCTTCGACGGGCTGCAGCTGGAGGAGGCGAAGCTCGGCATCCTTAGCGCCGCCCTTTGCGCGTCGATCATCACGTGGCTCCTGGTTCGCGCCACAGCGCTGCTCCCCCGGCGCGCCCGGATACACGCCCTGCTCGGCACCGACGAGCCGCTCGTCGATCTCTACATGGAGGTCGATACGGAACGCGACCACATCCGCGGGCCCATCGAATCACCCGTCACGATCGTCGAGTATGGCGACTTCCAATGTCCCTATTGTGGCCAGGCCGAGCCGTTCGTCCGAGAGCTCCTGCGCGAGATGGGCGACGTCCGCTACGTCTGGCGCCACCTGCCGCTGAGCGATGTCCATCCCCAGGCCCAACTCGCTGCCGAGGCAGCCGAGGCAGCCGCCGAACAGGGCGCGTTCTGGGAGATGCACGACCTGCTGCTCGACCACCAGGACGCACTCCAACCAGCCGATCTCATCCGCTACGCGGAGCGGCTCGGCCTCGGTATGGAGCGCTTCTCCAGCGAGCTGCGCGAGCATACGGGTGCGAACCGAGTCGCCGAGGACGTCAACAGTGCCGACCTTAGCGGGGTCTCAGGAACCCCTACCTTCTTCATCAACGGCCGGCGTCACTACGGCGCTTACGACACCGCCACCCTTGCGGCCGCCGTCCGTGCGGCCAAGGCGAGGGCGACGGTAGCCGCGTCATGACCGTCTACCTGATCTAGTACTCCGTGCGTACCTCTATCTTCCCTACACGCACCCGGGTCTCGAAGCATCGCTGGGGTCTCTGGCAGGTCCCCGCAACACTTTCCTGGAGCACAGGTCGAACTAAGAGCCGTGCCAGGGACAGGTAACCACGTCGCCGTCGCGTTCGCCCTCGTTGAGCGGGCCTACCCTGTGGGTGCAGGTGTTGGCTATCGCGAGCTATGATGGACCGACTTGAAAGGTGGTCGGGATCGAGAACGCCAACGGAGGACAAGCAATGGATCATAGAGATTTCCGCATACTCGGCCTCGCCGCTAGCCTCAGGCGAGCCTCCTTTCACCGTGGCATCGTGAGGGCGGCGCACGAGGTGGCTCCGGAGTGGATGAGTTGCGAGGGCTTCGACCTCGCCCGCATACCGTACTTCAACCAGGACATAGAGGACCAGGGCATCCCTGAGTCGGTGAAAGAGCTCAGGGAGAAGATACGCGACTACGATGCCGTGCTCATAGCAACACCTGAGTACGACTACGCCATTCCCGGCATCCTGACCTCCGCCCTGGACTGGGCGCTGCGCTCACGCTACGATCCCACGCCCTTCCGACACAAGCCGGTCGGGATCGTGGGAGCAAGCCCGGGAGGTGGTGGGACTATCCGGGGTCAGATGGTCTTAAGACAAATACTCTTGCATCCTCCGGCCTACGTGATGCCCGAGCCTCAGATGCTGATTCCCTTCTCGCGCCAGAAGTTCGATGTGGAGACCGGCAACCTCGTGGATGAAGAGACCCGCGAGAGGCTGCGCCGCTTCCTCTCGACGCTGGCAGCGTGGACTCAGCGGTTAGAAGCACCATTGGAGGCTCACTTGAGGCAGACTCGCGAGAGGAGAGCCTGATGGGCGCAACCGCGAGCAGCTCTCGTTAGTCATACCCTCCACAGGGACGCACTGAGCCGGTTGGATCTGAGTAGCTCACACCATCCTGATAATTGGAGCAATCGGCAACGTCGAGGAGCAGCTTGGGAAGGGCTTTACGGGCGTGGGCGTTCCTGTCAAAACGTTCGTATGCGAGACCACGTGATGTCAAAAGGCTCCCGACTCACCGACGGGAGTCATAACTCGTGCGAGTATTGCGCTTACGTAAGCTGATTTGGGAAAGTCGACGAGCGGACTCGAACTGCTGACCTCATCTCATTGCGAGTGATAAATAAGGCGTTGCGGAGTATTGTGCCGTCGGTGGCCCCAGCGTGGCGTCAAGTCCGCAACCTTCGGACCCCATTCCCTCCTCGATATTCGCCGTTGTTCGCATGGGTTGTCGTCAACTGTTGTCAAGAATATGATCGGAACTACCGGGCTTCGCTCCCGAAGGCCGTCAGATGCTTTATCTTGCCCATACTTGTTTGTACTTCAGACAGGCTAAGGCTTTCAGCAGCCCTGAATAGGCTGGAGGCTAGGTGGCGCTCCAATCCTTTCTGTATTTGAGGAAACCGGCGCGTATCTTGTGCGCTGACGTTCGCCCGCTGGCATCATGTGCTCTTGGGTAGAACTCCGGGCGAGGAGGCGAACGATGAGCATGTTTCCGACCAAGATCCTCTTGGCAACTGACGGTTCAGAAGATGCGAAGCTAGCGGCGCGGACCGCGGCGGACCTGGCGGAGAAGACTGACTCGGAGTTGCACATTGTCTACGTCGGCGGGGAGGGCTTCTACGAAATACCCCTCGTCGATCTCGCCACGTTGGAACCGACTTGGATCGCGCGGGAGTATCCGGACCTCCTGTCGGATATCGAGCGGACAGAGCGAGAGCTGCTCGACAACGAAGTCGAGCAGTTAGAAGCAGCTGAAGGGACGATCACACAAGCGCACCTGAGTATGGGAGAGGCTGCACCGGAGATAGTCGTTGTTGCCGAGGAGATAGACGCTGGGCTGATAGTGATGGGCAGCACGGGCCAGGGTAGTATCAGAAGAGCCTTGTTGGGCAGCGTCTCCGAATCTGTTGTCAAACACGCCCACTGTGCTGTCTTGATAGTACGCGAGTAGGCTCAGAATAGCGCCAGGAGCAGAGAACAAAGGCACGGTGCGGGAGACCAGGATTCTATCTACGCTGGTTGAAGTAGAGAAGGAGTTAGGTAAATGGCGCAACCTGATGAGTACGGTTACTTCTTCCTCTACTTCGATGAAAGCACCGCCCGACAAGGCTTTATGGAGTTTTGTCAGATAGCCAATGAGAGCACACTTAGCCCATGTAGCTTCAGCTTGACCCTCACGAGATAGCCGCGTATCTACCCCCGTATGTCATAGCGTTGATCCTACCGAAGGGCTGTGAACAGGCGATGCCAGTATGGCTTCAAAGGAATAGCATCGTATATAGTGAGACTGTAGAGGGGAACCCCAACGTGACCAATTTCTACGACCACGCGATCCCGGGTCTCTCGCCTACGCGCGGGAGTCGGCGTCCGGGACCTTGCTGTTCTCCAATGGGGGCGCGGGCGGGAGACCCGTAACCTCCAGGATCTCCCCTTCGTCCAGGGTCTCCCGCTCCACCAGGGCCCCGGCGAGCGCCTCGAGCTCCTTGCGATGCCTCGTGAGGAGCCGCCGGGCCTCCTCGTGGCTCTCATCGATGATGCGCGATACCTCTTCGTCTATGGCGCGAGCGGTTTCCTCGCTAAAGGGTTTCTCGCCCGGATAGCCTCCTCCCCCCAGGAAAGGGTTCTCGCGCGGGGCGAGTTGGACAGTTCCCAGCTTCTCGCTCATCCCCCACCGCGTGACCATCGCACGAGCGAGGTTGGTGGCCTGCTCGATGTCGTTCTCGGCCCCTGTGGTCCTGGTGCCGTAGACGATCTCCTCCGCGCTGCGCCCTCCCAGAGCGCCTACGATCCTCGCCCTCAGGTATCCTTCCGGGTAGTTGTAGCGGTCGTCCTCGGGGCGCTGGTAGGTGACCCCAAGGGCCTGCCCCCGCGGCACGATCGTCACCCGGTTTACGGGGTCCGCTCCTGGCACGACGAGGCCCAGGATGGCGTGACCGCCCTCGTGGTAGGCGACGCGCTCCCGCTCCTCGGGGCTCATCAAGAGCGGACGCTCTGGGCCTAGCACGATCTTCTCCAGAGCATCCAGGAAGTCCTTCTGACGCACCTCCTCCTGCTCACGGCGCGCCGCCAGGAGAGCAGCTTCGTTGACCAGGTTCCTGAGGTCGGCTCCCGAGAGCCCGGGCGTCGATGCCGCCAGCTCCCCCAGGTTCACGCTACGGGCGAGGGGCACGCTTCTGGTATGGACCTTGAGGATCGCCTCGCGGCCCACCTTGTCCGGGAGGTTCACCACCACGCGCCGGTCGAAGCGCCCGGG
>DASTKM010000138.1:0-4472 GCA_035715885.1 Rubrobacter sp. | reverse complement strand
TCCTCCACCCACTTCACTGGTGCCCCGAGCTTGCGCGCCACCTCCAGCGCCAGCACCTCTTCCGAGTATACGTTCAGCTTGGAACCGAAACCCCCTCCCACGTCCGGTGCCACGACCCGTAGCTTGGTATCCGGCACCCCGCACATCACGGAGAGCACGTCCTTGACGAAGTGGGGAACCTGCGTCGAGGTGTACACGGTAAAGCTATCCAGCGGCTCGGGCTGTGCGACGACGGCCCGTGTCTCGATGGCGCTGGGGATGAGGCGCTGTTGAACGTAGCGTTCCCTGACCACCACATCCGCCTTCTCGAAGGCCTCGTCTATGTCTCCCGTCGCGAGCGACCAGACGTAGCACTCGTTGGTCCCGAACTCCTCGTGCACCTGGGGAGCTCCGTCTTCGAGCGCACCCTCGATGTCCGTCGCCGGGCTCATAGGCTCGTAGTCGACCTCGATGAACTCGACGGCGTCTTGAGCCTTGTAGCGGTCGGTCGCCAAAACGACGGCCACGGGCTCCCCGGCGAAGTTGACCTCGCCGCGGGCCAGGGGCGAGTGGTGCGGGATCTTGATGTTCTCCGTGACCGGCCAGCCGCAGAAGGTCCTCGGCTGGGACTCGGATACATCGGCGGACTCTTCGCCACCATTTGGGGTGACATCTGCCTCGCTCCGGGGCGATTCCTCGACGTCGACTGCGTAGCCGGGAGCGCTATCGGCATCCATCGCGCTACCCTCCAACACGTCGGCCAGGTCCCCGCTGGTAAAGACGGCCACGACGCCGGGTTGTTCTCTGGCGGCCGAGGCGTCTATGGAGGTGATCCTGGCGTGAGCGTAGGGGCTTCGCAAAAAGGCCATGTGCAGCATCCCTGGCAGTCGGATGTCGTCGGTGAAGTTGGTGCGTCCCGTCAGGAGCGTAGTGTCCTCCTTGCGCGGGACGCTGTTCCCCATGTACCGTCGAGCGGCCTCCGTCATGTCGCGACCTCCTCCTTAAAGTCGGAATCCTTTAACCAGTAGCAGCCATTTCTATTGTGCACCGCGAAGTCCCTTGATCTGGTGATAACGGGCGGTTACGGAGGCGTGTCCCGGCATCCTACTCCATCTCTACGAGATCCTGTCCTGCGTCTACGGCCTCCTCGTTCTCAACGAGAAATTTGGAGATCGTGCCATCCTCTTCCGCCTTGACGTCGTGGAAGGATTTCATGACCTCGATCAGGCCGATGGTGTCGCCCGCGGAGACCTGGTCGCCCTCTTCCACGTAGACGTCGCTCTCCGGGTCGGGGCGGCGGTAGAAGGTGCCAGGCATCTGCGCTTTGACGGCCTTGTCAGCCAATGTCGCTCCTTCTAAGAGATCCTTTGTTGGGCGCGTCCGAGGGGACGGATCTCGATGTCGTTCTCACCTAGCTTCCGCGCGATCACCTCGGCCAGCCTTACGGCACCGGGAGTGTCGCCGTGGACGCAGACCGAATCGGAGGCCACATCTATATCCTTGCCGCTCTCGGTCTTCACCTTCTTCTCGGTGACGGCCCGGACGACCCGGTCGCCGACCTCCTCGGGGTCGAGTTGCTCGGCTACGCTGCGAGTAAAGACGATCTGGCCTTCGTCGTTGTACTCGCGGTCGGCGTAGAACTCCGCCACCACCGGCTGGTCCATCTTCTGCGCGAGCTGGTAGGTCACGGAGGCCTGCATGCAGAAGAGCAATAGGCCGGGGTCGATCCTCTGTATCGCCTCGATGATCGCGCGCGAGAGGTCCTCGTCGCGGGCGGCGACCATGTAAAGAGCGCCGTGGGGCTTTACGTGTTGGACCTCCATGTCGTAGTAGCGGGCGAACTCGCGCAGAGCACCGAGCTGATAAATGATCTCGTCGTGGATCTCGTCCGGTGGAGCGTCCATCTCCCTGCGGCCGAAGCCGACTAGATCCCGGTACCCCGGATGCACGCCAACCGCGACACCGTAGTCCTTAGCCAGCGAGACGGTCTTGCGCATCGTGGTTGGGTCGCCGGCGTGGAAGCCGCCCGCGATGTTGGCGGAGGAGATGTATTGCATCATCTCCTCGTCGAAGCCCATCTTCCAGGGCCCGAAGCTTTCCCCCATGTCGCAACTGATGTCTATCTGCACGGCGCTAACCTACCTTTCCGGCCTAGCTCAATGCTTGCCGGATCTCCGCCATCCGCTCCCGACGTTCCTCGCGGGCCGTGAGGGCCTCGTCGAGATCCACGGAGCGGAAGCGGGTTTTGTCATTAGTTTTGGTCTGGGCCAGCTTGTCGCGGTCTGCGCTTATAACGGTGCCGATTGTCGCGTAGCCGCCACCGGTGACGGCGTCGTTCATCAGCACAATCGGCTCGACCCCGCCGGGTACCTGGATAGAGCCTACAGGATAGCCGAAGTCCACGACGTTCGCCGGGTCGGCTCCTGCCCCAGCCGGCTGCTCCCGCTCAACGAACGCGAGTTCGCCACCCTGATATCGGTAGCCGACGCGGTCTGCGTCCGTGGTCACCGTCCACTGGATACTCAAGAACTCGTCCATACTCTCTTCGGTGATGCGGTAGCTGGCCAGGCCGATGATCACGCGCAGCTCTGCCTCCCTGGGGTAGGTGGGGATATGGTCGTCGTCCGCCCTCTTGCCCACCTGCCCTTCGGCATTTCGGGGAGCCTCGCCGACTTTTAGTTCGTCGCCCTCCTGCAGCGCACGTCCCTCGTGACCGCCTAGCCCGATCAGGGTGTACGTCGACCGGCTGTGCATGAAGATGGGTACGTCTATCCCTCCCGCTACCGCCAGATAAGAACGGGCCCCGTTCTTCAAGTCATCGAAGGAGAGCACGTCGCCCTCCTCCACCCGAAGCGTCTCCCAGGTCGGAGCCTCTTCACCGTTTATCTTCGGCGGCATCTCCGCCCCAGTGATCGCGATGACGGTGTCCTCGGTGAACTCCAGCTCGGGACCGAAGTACGTGATCTCCAAGCCAGCCGCGCCATCCTCGTTGCCCACCAGGTAGTTGCCTACCTGGAATGAGAAGACGTCCATCGCCCCCGAAGGTGGCATCCCGAGGGCGTACTCCCCGAAACGTCCCGTGTCCTGGACCGTGGTCAGGAGGCCTGGCTGTCTCACCCTAATCGCCATAGAGCACCCCCAGTATCTCATCGTTGTAGGCATGTGGGTTCTCGAGCGCGCGATCCGGGTGGAAGACGAAGTCTTTCTTCCTGTACTCGAAGGTTCCCTCCTCGACCTCGACCTCGAGCCGGTCGAACTCCTCGCGGTCTATGCGCCGGTAGTTCCAGACGTCGCCGGGCTTGGGGAAGACAATGGAGTCCCGGAAATCCTTCAGTCGCTGCTGCACGTCGAGCACTGGGACAGGGGATCGACCAAAGAGCTGGTAGCCGCCTGCCCCTTCGACGGAGTAAACCACCGCGAAACCCCCTCCGAAGCCGAAGGCTCGCTCGGGCGTGTAGGTGCGGGGCCTCACGTACTTGGGAACCTCGATCTGCTCCTCCGGCGGGACGAGCTGGTAGCACCAGGGGAGCCCGGGCACGAACCCGATCATGGTCACCAGCCACGGAGAGCCCAGGAGCGCCTCGATGAAACCTTCCTTCGAGTCGAAGCCGTTTATGCGGGCCGAATACTCGAGGTCGGTGGCATTCGGGTCCTGGTGCCTATCGCGGAAGCGCATCAGGGTCTCGTGGGTCCAGGGATCTTCGATCATCACCGGCACATCCACGATCCTGGTCTTGAGTTCAAAACCGTGAACGTCACCGACCTCCTCGTCTATCTCCTTGAGGCGCGAGATCAGATCGTCCGGGTGAAGCTCGTCTGGGTCTATGCGAATCATGTACGAGGCGTTCGACGGACAGATGTCCGTTACGCCGGGGATGTCCTCCTCCCTGAGCCTATTCGTGATCGCCATTGCCCGGAAATTCACCTTCAAGCTCATCGCTTCTGCGAGCTCGACGAAGACGTACTCGTCCCCACCGTAGCTGTACCGTGCCTGAGGCAACTCGGTCTCGATGCTGCGGTCCATGATGTCCTTATCACTCCACTTCTCTGGACAGTGCCGGCATACTACTAGCGCCGGAAATTCCGGTCAATGTGTTCTTAAAAGGCAGATTAGCCAACAACAGACGGGGCCAGCCAGACCTCTGCGCGAAAGAGTAAGATGCACTTGAACGTCGCGATGATGACCCGGACGGCGCTAATGGCCGCGGTGACAGCGGTAGCGGCACAGATAGCCATACCGCTGCCCTTCTCCCCAGACCCTTTCACCCTGCAAGTTCTCGCGGTCATCCTCTCCGGGCTCTTGCTCGGGTCAAGATACAGGGCGCTGGCGCAGGCGATCTACGTGCTGGTTGGGGCGGTCGGTGTTCCCGTCTTCGCCCAGTTCTCCGGCGGGCTCGGCGTCGTCCTCGGCCCGACGGGAGGCTACCTCCTCTCGTACCCACTAGCCGCCGCAATAGCTGGCCTCGCCGCCCACACCGCGGCCAATGCCACCC
>DASTKM010000137.1:0-3690 GCA_035715885.1 Rubrobacter sp. | reverse complement strand
CGAGAAGGGGGAGAAGCAGAAGGAGCTGCTTAAGAAGGCGGGGGATGCCTTCGCGGCCTCAGCAGAGGCAGAGCCCGACAACGCCGAAGCCTACCTTCTTGCGGGCCAGGCCTACGACCAGGCAGGCCAGCCCGCCGACGCCATCGAATACTACAACGGCTACCTCGACCTCGAACCGAAGGACGAGAATGCCGAGAAGGTGGAGGACAGGATCTCGGCCCTCCTCGAGGGCGGCAAGAGTAGCGCTAAAGCAGAGCCCTGATCCACGCCAGGACGGAGGGCGTATAATGTTGCGTGAGATCCGCAGATAGCTCGTTAGGAGGAAAGGTGTTTGGATCGGTCGGAATGCCAGAGTTGATCATAGGACTCGTCGTCATACTCCTGCTCTTCGGGGCGAAGCGCGTTCCCGAGCTTGCCCGGGGCCTCGGCAGCGGCGTGCGCGAGTTCAAGAAGGGCACCCAGGAGGGTGAGGTCGAGAACAAGAAGAAAGAGGAAGAAGAGAAGAAGGAAGAGCAGCTCGAAGCAAGCAAGAGCGAGCACGACGAGGAGACCAAACTGGAGGAAGACTCCTCCGTCGAGGCCGAGAAGGCCGAGCAGAAGCGTAGCTAGACTCCTTACGGGTTCGTAAGTCACAGATGGCAGGTCGCCTGAGACTCCCTTCGCGTCCGCGCGGACCGCGCGACGAGATGCGCATGACCCTCATCGAACACCTCGACGAGCTGCGGTCGAGGATCATCAGGGTCGGCATAGCGTTCTTCGGCGTCGCCATCGTTGCCTGGTTTTTCCGGGAGAGGATCTTCGACTGGCTGCTCGCCCCAGCGGGCGGTGCCCTACAAGGCAAGTTGAACGTTACCGGGGTTACAGAGCAGCTGTTCACCGACATGAAGCTGGCGCTCTACGTCGGGTTCCTGCTTACGATCCCGGTACTTCTCTACCAGGTGTGGGCGTTCGTGGCCCCCGCGGTCGGCGACATGGGCCGGGCTTTCACTTACACTATTATCAGCATGGCCTCCGCGCTGTTCATCGCTGGGGTGGCCTTCGGGTACTTCATCGTGCTGCCTATCGGCACCCAGTTCCTGCTCGGCTGGGACACGGAGCGCTTCGATCCCATCATTACCGCCCAGAGCTATCTGCCTTTCGTGACGAGGTTTCTCCTGGCCTTCGGGATCGTCTTCGAGTTACCTGCAGCGACATACGTAGCCGCGAAGCTGGAGTTGGTTGACGCTCCGCTCCTGAAGAGGTACAGGAAGCACGCCATCATCCTCAACACCGTCCTCGCCGCCGCCCTTACGCCAGGACAGGACCCATACAGCATGGTCCTGATGGCCGTCCCGATGATAGTGATGTACGAGGTCTCCATACTTATCGCCCGCTACGTGAACCCGTCGACCGAGGTCACGGCCCACGAGCTTGCGAGGGAACCCGATGAACACGAGACCGAAGGCGAGGCCGATGAAACTGGTATCGGTGACTTCGAAGACACAGACGATCACCCTGAGAACGGGCACGAGCGGGATCTCTAGGCGTACCTCAGGTGCGCGTCGAAACGGCGCATCGAGCGTTTGAGCAGGTCCTCTGTCAGCCTGCGGAAGAAGGGCTTGTGGGCCAAGTTGTCGAGCCAGGCTGGTCTGATCAGGTAATCTGTCGAGACGGTTATCCTGACGGCCCCAGGAGCCTCCTGCTCGACGAGCCAGCCGCCGCCTCCAAGGGCGCCTTCCACGTAGTTCCATTCCAGCCGGCGTGGCGGCTCGACCACAGTAACGATGCTCGCTACCTCGTGCGTGAGTCCGGCGGCGCTCAGGGTAAACTCCAGCCTGACGCCGGGACGTAGGTCTTTCGTCTCCGCTATGCCGGCAGGATCGAGCGCGCGGCAGCGGCGGAGGCCGGCCGCCCACTCGGGGAAGCGTTGCACATCGAGGAGGGAGGCGAAGATCCTCTCCGCCGCGACCCCGGATACGATGTAGCTCGCCCTGAAAGGCCGGTGTTCTTCAGGCACCGATGAGGACCCCCGCCGTGTAGAGCAATCCGAAGACGAGGTGGAGGCCGGCCGTCCGCTTGACCACGGGATCAAGGCGCCTCGGCGTCGAGTAGCTGGCCACGTCGCGCCAGAGGCGGAAGGCGGCGAACACGCTCGGGAAGACGAGGGCGCACTCAGGGGGGACGACGCCGAAGGCCATCAGCACAGCGACCGCGACGTAAGCCTCCAGCAAGAGGGCCCGGTATACGAGGATCCCCACCTCCCTGCCGAAGACTACGGGCAGCGTCCGCCGCCCGCCTCTACGGTCGGAGACGAGATCCCTGATGTTGTTGGCGAGCAGGATCGCGGCCACGGGCCCACCAATAGGCAGCGCCGCCAGCGGCACGTACGGAGGGAAACCACGAGCCTGCACAGCGTAGGCGATGATGACGATCAAGATCCCCATAAAGACGAAAACCGCGGCCTCGCTGGCGGGGGTGTAGGCGATGGGGCGCGGTCCGGCCGAGTAGAGGTAGCCGCCGAGCGCCGAGAGGCACCCGAGTACGAGTATGGGCCAGCCGCCCACGGCTATCAGGTAGATGCCGAGAAACAACGCCAGGGTGTAGCAAAGGAGCGCACCCGCAAGCACCCGGCGCGAACTCACCCGGCCACTTACTATAGAGCCGGCGATCCCGACCGTGCCGGCTACGTCAAGGCCGCGATGCGCATCGTAGAACTCATTGAACATGTTGGTGGCCGCCTGTATGAGCAGGCTTCCTAAGAGCATGGCAAAGAACGGTCCCCAGGCGAACGAGCCGTCCTTGAACGCCAGCGCGGTCCCGAAGAACACCGGCACAGCCGCCGCAGTGAGGCTGAAAGGCCTGGCAAGGCGGAACCACTCTTCGAAAACCTGCCGTTTCGTCGGGTTCATAGTCCGGCCAATTGTGGAGAGAGTCGTTCACGTTTGCAATCGGCCCGTTCACGGATTTCGGCCTGCCAGCATCAGGCTTCAGCCGTCAGGTAGGTTCGCCCGTGGCGCGTCCACGGGTTCGTGCCGAGCGACGCGGATCCCAGTTGCCCTTTCGACGGACCTGACACCTGTAGCCTGAAAGCTGATGCCTACTGTGGTACAACCGGCAGTCGTGGAAGCCGACCGTTCCAGTGGACTCGCGAGCTCCTATCTGCGGCTGGTCCGGCCCAGGCAGTGGACCAAGAACGGGTTCGTGCTGGCCGGGGTGGTCTTTGCGGAGAAGGCTTTCTCGGTGACCGCTGTAGCCAACGCGCTGCTCGCTTTCGTGATCTTCTGTGTCCTCTCCGGGGCCGTGTACGCGGCCAACGACGTGCTCGACGTCGAGGAGGACCGTAAGCACCCGCTCAAGAGGTTCAGACCCGTCGCGAGCGGGGAGATCTCGGCCCGAGCGGCCCTGGCCTTCGCCGCCGTGCTCGCTGCGGGCGCACTAGTCCTGAGCTTCACCTTGCTGCCTCCCGGCGTCGGGATCGCCGGTGTTGCATACCTCGTTTTGCAGGTCTTCTATACGACCATCCTCAAACACGCGGCGATCCTCGACGTCATGAGCATCGCGGGCGGGTTCGTCATAAGAGCTCTCGCCGGTGTGGCCGCGGTAAGTAGTCCTATCTCACCGTGGCTCATAGTCTGTACCGGGCTCCTGACGCTCTTCCTCGGCTTCTCCAAGCGTAGGCACGAGATCGCTACTCTGGGCGAAGGCGCGGTC
>DASTKM010000136.1:0-2745 GCA_035715885.1 Rubrobacter sp. | reverse complement strand
AGGGCCGGGACGGAACAAATCGCGGGCGGCCAGTTGGGTTCGGAGGTCCGGGTCGAGGGCCACGACGAGGTCGCCAGCCTCGCAGAGGAATTCAACCGCATGGCGCGGGCGTTAGAGGAAGCGGTAGAGCGCGAGCGTGAGATGGAGAAAGCGCGGCGCGAACTCGTTGCCGCCGTCTCACATGACCTGCGCACTCCGCTCGCCGCGACGAGGGCCCTGATCGAAGCCGTCGCAGACGGCGTCACCTCGGACAGGGAGACGGAGGAGCGCTACCTCTCCTCGGCCAGTCGTGAGCTGGAGCACCTGAGCCGCCTGGTCGACGACCTCTTCGAGCTCGCCAGGATAGACGCTGGTTTGCTACAACTCACGCTGGAAGAGGCTTCGCTGCACGACCTGATCTCCGACACTATTTCAAGCTTCCAGCCTCAGGCCGAACAACAGGGCGTGCGGCTGGAAGGCGAGATCGTGGGCGACGTTGACCCCGTCCTCGCTAATCCACCAAGGCTACAGCGCGTACTCCACAACCTCGTCTCCAACGCCCTGCGCCATACCCCGGCAGATGGCACCGTAACCCTGCGAGCGACGCGCGAAGGGGAGGAGGCAAGGGTCGAGGTCTCCGACACGGGCGAGGGCATAGTCGCCGAAGACCTGCCGCGTGTCTTCGAACGCTCGTTCCGCGCCGAAAGGTCAAGGACCCGCGCGGAGAGAGAAGACTCCCCCGGGGCCGGCCTTGGCCTGGCTATAGCGCGCGGCCTGATCGAGGCCCACGGCGGCACTATGGACGTCGAGAGCGACTTCGGGCACGGCTCGCGCTTCCGCTTCACGCTGAAGCGAGCCTAATACCCTGGTGGTTCGCGAACGTTGCTCACGGCAGGGACGCAAGGCGTGCGACGAGACTAGGATCTCGCATCGCCGCTTCGCCTACCAGAACCGCGTCGGCACCTGCGTCTCGTAGCCTTCGGGCGTCTTCGGGGTTCTTGACACCGCTCTCGGCGACGAGGGTCGCGCCGGCCAGTCTGGGGGCGAGGCGCTCGAAGGTACCGAGGTCTACGGTGAAGTCTCTGAGATCTCGGTTGTTGACGCCGATCACCCTGGCGCCTGATTCGAGGGCCAGGTTCGCCTCCTCCTCGTCGTGGATCTCCACGAGCGGTGTCAGTCCGACCTCTACGGCCAGGGAGACGTAGCGGGCGAGTGCCGCCGCTTCGAAGAGCGCCGCTATGAGCAGGACAGCGTCGGCCCTGACCCCTGTTTCGAGGATCTGCGCCTCGTCGACGGTGAAGTCCTTGCGTAAGACAGGCAGAGTAGTATTGTTCCGCGCGGCGTCGAGGTCTTCGAGACTTCCCTCGAAGCGTTCAGGCTCGGTGAGAACCGAGAGGCAACCCGCTCCCTCTAACTCGTAGCGGGCTCCCCACACCGCCGAATCGGCATCGCGGATAAAGCCTGCCGAGGGAGAGGCGCGTTTTATCTCAGAGATCACGGAGAGGCCTGGCGTCGAGAGAGCGCTGGCGAAGTCTCTCTTCTGGAAGAGCAACGCCTCCTGGTAAAGGCTGTTCAGGTCTGTTCTGCTGCGCAGATCCTGCGCCCTCCTTACGGCCGCTGTGGCCAGCTCGTCGAGGACGGTTGCGCGCTTCACACGGTCCCCGAGAGGCGGCGGGTGGTTCTTATGAAGTCTTTCAGGGCGCGCGCCGCGGCCCCGTCACTGATGGAATCCCTTGCCAGACGCACGCCTTCTTCTACCGTCTTCGCTTTACCTGAAACGTGGATCGCGGCTCCCGCGTTGAGGAGGACGATGTCGCGGGATGCCCCGCGCTCCTCGCCTGTGAGGATGTCGCGGAGGATGCGGGCGTTGAGGTGGGCGTCGCCGCCGAGCAGACCGTCCGGGGCGTGGCGCGGGAGGCCGAAGTCTTCTGGTGAGATCTCATACTCTTCTATCGCTCCCTCGGAGACGTCGGCGACGAGGGTCTTGTCAGTCACCGTGATCTCATCCATCCCGTCGGTCCCGTGTACGACGAGCGCCTTCTCGGCCCCGAGGTCCCGCAGCGCCTCGGCGACGGGACGCACGTAGGTCCCGCCGAAGACCCCGACGAGCTGACGCCTGGCCCCGGCGGGGTTGGTCAGCGGCCCGAGCAGATTGAAGACGGTCCTGAAAGGCAGCTCCGCCCGCACAGGGGCCACGAACCTCATCGCGGGGTGGTGCGTGCGGGCGAACATGAACCCGAGGCCGGCCTCGGCGATACAGCGGGAGACTTTTTCCGGACTTAGCTCGATCTCCGCGCCGAGCGCCTCCAGCACGTCGGCGCTACCGGCCTGGCTCGTCGCCGCCCTGTTGCCATGTTTGGCTACCACGACGCCGGCCCCACGCGCCACGAACGCGGCCGCCGTGGAGACGTTTATGGTCCCCTTCGCGTCGCCGCCCGTGCCGCAGGTGTCGACGACGCCCTCGGGGGCTTCGACCTTCGCGGCGAAGCGGCGCATCGCGCGGGCGAAGCCGACGATCTCGGGTACTCTCTCCCCTTTTACGCGGAGCGCGGTAAGGAGCGCGGCCGTGGCCGCAGGGGGAGCATTACCCTCCATGATGGTCTCGAGCGCGCGTTCAGCCTCGCCCTCGGTAATGACCTCCCCGTCGACGGCTCTGCGAAGCGTCTCGCGCAACAAGGGTACGGCTCAGAGCCCCAGGAAGTTCTTCAGGAGGTCGTGACCGCTTCGGGTCAGGATGCTCTCGGGGTGGAACTGGACGCCCTCGAT